>JBGPTG010000075.1:0-11996 GCA_041490545.1 Gammaproteobacteria bacterium | reverse complement strand
GTCCGAAGATCGGCTCGTCGGCGGCGAGCGCCGCGCCCTCGAGCGATTTTTCCGCCGCATCGAGGATCAGCGCAGTCAGCTCGGCCACGAGCGATTCGCGCGGGCTCATTGGGCGGAATGCAGCACGCGGCGGCGACTATGCACGAGAAGCGCGAGCGCGAGCAACGCGGCCGCCAGCGCAAGCAGCTTGGCGCAGGGCCCCGTGATAGTGGCTGCGGTCCCTTCGCGCAGGAGCACCGCGTGGAATCCGTCGAGGGCCCAGGCCATCGGCGAAAAATCCGAGAGCGTCTGCATCGCCTGCGGCATGACGAAGCGCGGCACCATGATTCCGCCGATGGCGGCGGCGAGGATGTTGCCGACGCCGCCGATCACCGTCGCCTGCTCGAGCGTGCGCGCGCACACCGCCACCAGCAGTCCCCAGGCGATCGCCGCGAGGCTGGTGCTGGCGGCCACTGCCGCGAGCAGGTCCCAGCGCTCAGGCAGCGCCAGGGTCTCGCCGCCGAACCACGGGACGAGTATTCGTCCAGCGAGCAGCATCAGCGCCGCCTGGACGAGATTCACCACGAAGAACGGCGCGAGTTTGCCCAGCAGCAGCAGCGGGAACGGCACCTGCTGGGCGACAAGGCGCGCCAGCGTTCCGTCGCGCCGCTCGACGATGAACAGCGACGCGATCGGCAGCACGACGAAGAACATGCCGAAGATCAGCCACGCGGGGACGTTCTGCTGCACCGAGGAGGGACGTTGCGCCCGCGACTGGCCGAGCACTTCGACGTTCAGCGCAGCGCGCTTTAGCTCGGGCAGGCCCGCGCCGGCTTGCTCGAGCAGCGTCGAGACGCGCTGCTCAAGCGCCGCGCCGAGGGCGCGCTGCTGGAAAGTGGCAAGCAGTAGCGATGGCAACGCTGGATCGGCGAGTAGCGTCAACGCCGGGGCCGGGCCGCCGGCGGGTGCCGCGAGGGCGCGGCCGAGCCCGCGGGGCAACACGAGCACGAGCGATGGTCTTCCGCTGCGCACGCCCTGCCGCGCCTCCGCTTCGCTCGCCGGGGCGCTCGATTCGCGGAAGCCGTCGCCGGAGAGGCCTTGCGCGAAACGCCTGGCGAGCGGCGCGTCGTCCACGGCGAGCACGGCGAACTCGGTCTGGCGCGCGGCGTCGTCCTTGAAGGCGTCGCTCAGTGCGAGTGACATCACCACGATGAACACCGCCGGCATGAGGAACAGCACCGCCAGGCCGTGGACGTCGCGCGAGAGCACGAGCCACTCCTTTTCCCACAAGGCGAGCAGGCAGCGCATCATGGGCTTCGCTGTCTCGCAACCCAACCGATGTCCATGTGGGTTTTCCCTAGTCCCGCAGAGACCGGTCGGTCAGCTGCATGAAAAGCTGCTCGAGGTCGCGCCGCCCATAGGCGATCGCCAGTGGCTCGCAGCCCGCGCTGTGCGCCGCCGCGAGGATCGCGGCGATCTCGTCGGCCGCGCGCAGCTGCAGGCGATAGCGCGCCTCGCCGTCATCCAGCAGCGCGTGGCGCGCGCGCCACGCGTCGGCGAGCGATTGCGGCAGCGGCGAGCGCAGACGCAGGGTCAGCAGGCCGGAAGCGTCCTGCAGCAGTTCCGACAGCGCGCCGGTCACGAGCACCCGGCCGCGGTCGACGATCGCCACGCGGTCGCAGATCGCCTGCACTTCCTCCATGTAGTGGCTGGTGTAGACGATGGTACGGCCCTCCGCGGCGAGCGAGCGGATCGATTCGAGCAGGAAGGCGCGCGATTGCGGGTCGACGCCGACAGTGGGCTCGTCGAGCAGCAGCAGCTGCGGCTCGGCGAGCAGGCCGATGGCGAGATTCAGGCGGCGCTTCAGGCCGCCGGAGAGCTGCCCGGCGCGGCGCGCGAGTACGGCTTCGATGCGCGCGAACGCCGCGACCGCGGCGATGCGCCGCCGCAGCTCGTCGCCGGCGAGGCCCTGCACGGCGCCGAAGAAGCGAAGATTCTCCCGGCAGCTCAGCATCGGGTAGAACGCGTACTCCTGCGGCACCAGCCCCAGGCAGCGCGGCTGCGCACGGCGCACGCGCTCGAACGGTTCGCCGCCGAGACAGATGCGGCCGGTCGCCCCGCGCACCTGCCCGGTGATGACGGCGATCAGCGTGGTCTTACCGGCGCCGTTTGGTCCGAGCAGGCCGAAGATGCCGCCGGCGGGAATGTCGAGGGTGACTCCGTCCAGCACCGCCTCGGCGCGGCCGGGATAGCGGAACGACAGGCCCTCGAGGCTCAGCGTGCCCATGCGCGTGCGGCGCGTAGCAGGTCCCGGAAAAAACGCCTCTCCTCGCCGGCGAGCGCGCGCAGCAGCGCGGCGAGCCTGGGCGGGGCGAGCGCGTCGCGCCCGCGGATCATGCGCGCCGCGGCGAGGGCGAACTCGCGCCAGCGATCGCCGATCTCCACCAAGTGACCGGCGAGTTCCCCCAGCGCAGCGTAGCCTGCGACCGACGCGAGCTCCTGAAGGAAGGAAGCGTAGAGGAAGCGGAATCCGCCGCCGCCCGTGCCGATCTCCTCCTGCATGCGCACGATATTGCCGACGTACAGGCGCGCGCGCGCGCCGCCGCCGGCGAGCGGCAGGCGCTCGACGCGGCGCGCGAGGATCTCGATGCCGCGCACGCCGACCAGGGGCAGCGGGGCGTGCAGCATGATGTGCGCCGTGCGCGCGAGTGCACGCCGCCCGAGGCGCGACCAGTCCGGCGCCGGCGGCGGCGCGCTCAGATAGTAGAGCAGACCCTTCGGCGCGAGCGCTCCCTTCGCGAAGCGCGCTTTTTCGAGATCACTGCGCGCGCAGCGGACCGGCGTTTCCCCTACCGGATCGCTGACCAGGTATTCATCGCCCTCGCGGCCGTAGACGAGCAGGTTGTGCGCGTTGAAATGAAAGCGCAGATCGGGCGGAAAATACGGCAGCCAGAACACCGAAGCCTGCAGGCCGACCAGCTTCCCCGAGTCGAGCAGCGCGTCGAGCCGCGCCGTTCCGTCCGCGGGTGAGCGGAAAGTCTCGAAGTGCATGGCCAGCCCCAGCTGGCGCCGCAGGCCCTTGACGATGGCGCGCGGCGGCATGCGAAAGGATATGAGCGGCAGCCCGTTGATGCGGATGCACGGCAGATAGGCAAAGGCGAGAGCGGAAGACAAGCCGAAGGCCATGGCTTCGGAGATCGGCAAGCCGCTGTGGCGCAGGAGGGAGGACATGACGCCGGACTCGCAATGCGAGGCATGCGCGTGAACGAAAGGTTCCGGCATCGCTACTCGGCCCTCTCGAGCGCCTCGACCGGGATCCCGAGCGCCTCGGCGTAACGCGCTTTCAGCGCGAGTGGCAGACGCGCAAACACGCGCGGCCTGAAGTGACGCCGCACGCGCCAGCGCCAGATGCCCGTGGTCTGTGCGAGCAGATCGAGGTCCATGCGCGCACGGTACATGTGGTATTCGAGAGGAGAAGACTCCCCGGAAAGCGCCCGGGCGTGCGCCTCCTCTGAGCGCCGCGCCAGGTCGTCCACCGCCTGGCGCGTAACGATCTCCTCGACCTCCCAGCCGCTCGAAGGTACCAGCCGCAGCCTGCCGTCTTCGCCGGCCGCGTAGACCGCCTTACGATGGCCCGCCAGGGTGGAGTTGCCCTCCTGGGGCACTTCCCGCTCACGCATGCGTTGTGGCGGTGAGACAGATGAAGGCGCTCGAGAATCGCCCACTCTCCGGCACCCAGCATAGGAGACGCTGCCCGTCCTTCACGCGGCCGCTTCGCAGCAGTTCGTCCAGCATGATGTAAATCGACGCCGATCCGACGTTGCCCACCTGTTCGAGATTGGTGAACCAGCGCTCCCGCGGGATCGGCAGCCCCACGCGGGCGAGTCCGTCGGCGACCGGTTTGCGGAAGTATTCCGACGAATAGTGCGGCAGGAGCCAGTCCACGTCCGCCGCGGCGAGCGAGCGCTGCGCGATGACGCGCGCGAGCGGCTTCACCAGGGTGTGCTCGATGACCTCTTCGTTGAGCAGCCTCACGTCCTGCTTCAGGGCGAACACCGAATTCGACTCGCGCTCGTGGGCAGAGTAGAGCATCCAGCCGCGCAGCGCGCCGTCGGACTGCTTTTCGGCTCCCACGTACATGCAGGCGGGCAGCAGGTGCGCGTAGGAGAAGACGTCGATCCACTCGATGCGCAGATTCAGTCCGGATCTGGGCGCGGGTTCGACGAGCAGCGCGCCGGCTCCGTCGGACAGCATCCAGCGCAGGAAATCCTTTTCAAACGCCAGCTCCGGATGCGCTTCCAGGTTTTCGGCGGTGTCCGGCCCCTCGGGAGCATAGTTCTGCGCGCGCAGGCCCAGCGACGCGACCTCGGAACCGGTCGCGACCGCGTTGGGCGCGCTTCCGGACAGCACGGACATCCACGCGTACTTCAGCGCTGTGGCGCCGGAAACGCATACGCCTGCTGTCGCGACGACTTCGCAGACCGGCGAGCCGAGTTCGCCGTGAACCATGACCGCGTGATTGGGCATCAGCTGGTCCGGGTTCGACGTGCCGCACACCAGACACGCAAGGTCATCGAGCGCAAAACCCTCGCTCGCGAGACCCTTGACCGCCGTCGCGGTCAGGCTGGCGTTGGTGTAGTTCGGCTGGCCGGTGGCCGGATCGATGACGTAGTAGCGCCGCCGGATTCCGTTACTGCGCTGCACGACGCGTCGCGCCCTCGAAGGCCGCCCGCCGACCTGGCCCAGGATCGCCTCGACCTGGTCGTTCTCCACGGGCGCGTTGGGCAGGCAGATGGAGCTGCGTGTGATGTAGGCGGTGCGACGGTCCATTCGAGATTTCCTGGTCGATTCGGCTCTTCGGGGTCGCTCTAGCGCCCCGAAGGAAGTTCGTAGTAAGCCTGCAGCGTTTGCAGGCGCCGCGCGAGCAGCGGCCGCGTCAGGCGCTGCAGCAGCAGACTCGCGGGCACGACGAGCACGATCATTGCGACAAGATATACGGAAAATAGCGCAAGCAGCGGCAAACGCCCCACCGATCCCTGAGGGCCGCCGAGGCGGATGACGCGCGACCAGACCGAAAACGCGCGTTGCGCTGCGCGCTCGCTGAAGATCAGTCGAGGATCAACGCGCGCTGCGCCCAGGCCCGCCAGCATCGGCGCGGTCCCGCGCTCGCGTTGCGCGCGCAGCGCGTCGAGCAAGGCCCGGCCGAACCGGTCGGCGCCTGCGATGTCCTCCTCCGACACGCCCGCCGCCGACAGGCCGCAGAACGCGTCGCGCTGCCCCGTGAGCAGCCAGCGCGGCGTGGTGATGAAGGTCTCCAGCGCGCTGCCGCGGTCGGTCAAGGCCACGTTGTCGCGCAGGATTCCGCCGGCGTCGCCGATCAGCTGCTTGACGGTTTCCTGGGCGAGCAGCCACATGTTGCGGCAGGCGATCACCGTCACGACGGGCCGGCCGCCCAGCAGGCGCCGGGCGGCCTCGCTCTTGAGGAACGCAGTCATCGGACCGGCGGGCGCGAGATACCAGACCTGATAAGCGAGGATCACGAGATCGAAATGCTCGTCCGCGCGCACCGACAGAGGCTCGAGCGCCGGCGGGTCGAGCAGCACCGATTCCGGCATGGCATCGAGGAACCGCCACAGCGGCCACGGAAAAGGATACGGCCGGCGCGGGCGCAGAACTTCCTCCACCAGCTCCACGTCGTCCGCGCCGGACAGCGGCGAAGCCAGGCGGCGCGCCACCCGGGCCAACTGCCCGGTTTGCGAAAAAAGCACAAGCAGAACGCGTTTCATGATTCGAGTGTCACCCTGCGGACGGTACCGTGAATCCCGCCCGGCTTGGCGCGCACCTGGTTCGCGCGCTCCGATGCATCTGCCGGGCGGTCAGGCTGGATTCGCGCAGGATGCATTAGCGGGCGTCCACCTCCCTGGGCCGGCGCCGCGCCGATATTCCCGAGACCGTGAGCCTCCCGGCGCAAGAATACCCCGCGCAAGTGCCGGGTGTCACCGGAATCGCTCAAGTCAGGCGCACTCACGCCTCCGGGTCAAACCGGCGCCGCGTCCGGCGGCGCAAACGGATGCTTTCGCCGCCGCCGCCGCCGCCGGTGTTCGCCCGGCTGCGGCTCGAGCAGCATCGCCTGGCGTTCGGTCTCGCCCACCCGCTGGAATCGCTCCCACCATTGCGCAAGCTCATCGGGGGCTTCGCCGCTCTGCGCTCTCAGCACCAGGAAATCGAAGCCGGCGCGGAATTTGTCGTTCGAGAGCACGCCGAACGGCCGGCGGCCGTTCCTCTGTTCCAAGCGCGGCTGCATCGCCCAGATCTCCTTCATCACCGCGGTGAAGCGCCGCGGGATGGCGAGTTTCCCGGTCTGGATATCGAGCACCGTGTCCATCGCGCGAAAAAGCGCCGGGATCCGCTGCTCGCCCTGGTGCTCCAGTTTCTTCCATGCCGCCAGCACCTCGTGCCACAGCAGCGCGGCGAACAGGAACGCCGGCGACACCGGCTTGCCCGAGCGCACGCGCGCATCGGTCTGCTCGAGCGAAAGCTGCACGAAGCGCGCGCCCATCGGCTGCTCGAAGATGACATCAAGCAGCGGCAACAGGCCGTGATGCAGGCCTTCGCTGCGCAGCTGCCGCAGGCTGGTGGAGGCGTGGCCGGAGAGCAGCAACTTGTGCATTTCCTCGTAGACCCGCGACGCGGGGACGTTTTCCAGCAGCGAGGCCATCTCGCGGATGGGCTTGCGCGTGCGCTCGTCGATGGTGAAGCCGAGTTTCGCCGCGAAGCGGGCGGCGCGCAGCATGCGCACCGGATCTTCGCGGTAGCGCGCACTGGCGTCGCCGATGATGCGCACGGACTTGTTGCGCATGTCCCTCAGCCCGTTGTGGTAGTCGAGGATGGTCTCGGTGGCCGGGTCGTAGTACAGCGCGTTCACCGTGAAATCGCGCCGGATCGAATCGTCCTCGCGCGTGCCGTAGATGTTGTCGCGCAGGACGCGACCGTGTTCGTCGGTCTCCGCGGCGGTGCGTGAGCGGAAAGTGGACACCTCCACCGTCTCTTCGCCGAACATCACGTGCACCAGCTTGAAGCGCCGGCCGATCAGGCGCGAGCGCCGGAACAGCCGGTGCACGTCCTCGGGATCGGCGTCGGTGGCGACATCGAAATCCTTGGGGCGCAGGCCGAGGAGCAGGTCGCGCACCGCGCCGCCCACGACGTACGCGGAATAGCCGTGGCTCTGCAGCGTCTCACAGACCTTGCGCGAGCCCGACGATATGGCGCCGCGACCGAGGCCGTGCTGCTCGCGGGGGATGAGGTGCGGCTCGGCTGCGTCGAGCCGCAGAACGCGCCGGATGAATTTCTTGATCAAGTGGGATGAAAATTCAGTGCGCCGGCGGCTTCCAGCCGACACTGGTACAGCGCCTCGAGATTGGCTTGGGTGAGCATGTCGCCCGAGCGCCCCAGGCTCGCGCGGCCCGCATCATACAGTAAAACGCAGAAGCCGCAGTATCGTGCGGCATGCCCGGGCTCGTGCAGCGCCGCGAGCACCGTCTTGCCGGCGGCAGCGCGCGCGGCGAGCGTGCGCATCACCAGCGCCTGATAACGCAGGTCCAGGTGCTGCAGCGGCTCGTCGAGCAGCAGGATGTCCGGGTCCTGCAGCAGCAGTTGCGCGATGCGCGCCCGCTGCCGTTCCCCGCCCGAGAGCGTGCGGTACGCCTGGGCGGCGTGCCCGGCGAGGTCGAGTTCCCCGAGCCAGCGGCGCGCGAGCGCGGCCCCTTCTTCGTCGCGGCCCCACGCGCCGCGGGTGCGCGCGTGGCGCCCGAGCATGACGTAGTCGGTCACGCTGCCCCAGAAATCCGCATCCTCGTCCTGCAGCAGCACGCCGATGCGCCGCGCCGCTTCCCGGCTCGGAACGGACGCGAGCGGCCTGCCGCCCAGGTCGACCGAGCCGGCGTTTGCCGCGCGCAGTCCGGTGAGCGCGAGGATCAGGCTGGTCTTTCCCGCGCCGTTGCGTCCGAGCAGCGCCCAGCACTCACCTGGCGCGAGCGCGACGTCGAGACTTCGCACCAGCTCGCGGCCGCCGATGCGCAGGGTGAGGTTCCTCGCCTGCAGCATCAGCGCAGCCTCGTGAGCAGGACGAGCAGCACCGGCACCCCGATGAGGGCGGTGACCACGCCGACGGGAAGCTCGGTCGGCGCGGCGACGCTCCGCGCAAGCGTATCGGCGAGAGCGAGCAGGCTGCCTCCGAGACACGTGGCTAGGGGCAGGAGCGCTCTGTGGCGATGAATGCCGCACAGCCTGAGCATGTGCGGCACGACCAGTCCCACGAAACCGATCGCGCCGCCGAGGAGGACCGCGGCGACCGTCGCGACGGTGGCGCAGCCGAAGGCGAGCGACTGCACTCTGGTTACTGCGACGCCGAGCGATCGCGCCTTGTCCTCGCCGAGGATCAGCACGTCGAGGGCCGCCGATTGGGAGAAAGCCACTGCTGCGCAGGCCGCGAGAGCCACGAGCGCGGGCGTCGGATCGCCCGCGGGCGAAAGGTCGCCGAGCAGCCAGAACAGCATCCCCTGCAGTTGCGCCGAAGGCGCGAGCGACAGCAGCAGGCCGACGATCGCGCCGAAACCCGAGGACAGGGCCACCCCTGCGAGCAGCACCCGGTACGGATTCCAGCCCGAGGGTCCCAGCGAAAATGCCCACACCGCTCCGGCGGCGAGCGCGGCGCCGGCGAAAGCGGCGAAGTGCAGGCCGGCGAGCGACGCGCCGAGCAGCATGGCCCCGAGCGCGCCCGCCGAGGCCCCGCTCGAGACGCCGAGGATGTAGGGATCGGCGAGCGGGTTGCGCAGCAGCACCTGCAGCAGGCTGCCGGCGAGCGCGAGCAGGCCGCCGCAGGCGAACCCGGCGAGGGCCCGAGGCACGCGCACGCCCCAGACGATCTCGCGCGCGAGATCGTCGCCGTGCCCAAGGAGCGCATCGGCGAGCCGCGCTGCACCGAGATCGACGCTGCCGAACGCGACCGCGAGAGCCAGGCTTACCGGCACCAGCGCGACCACGAGAACCGGAACGGCCTTCACGCGTCACCCAGGCTGACGACCGGCCACCCGCGCGAGAGCGCTTCGCGCCGCAGGGTGTCGTCGGGGTCGACCACGACGGGCCGGGTGACGCGCTCGAGCAGCGGCAGGTCGTTCAGCGAATCGCTGTAGAACCAGCTCGCGGTGAAGGACGCGAGCGTCTGGCCCCGCTCGCCCAGCCATTCGGCGAGGCGCGTCACCTTGCCCTGCCGGAACGAGGGCGTGCCGCGGGGCTTGCCGGTGAAATGTCCGTCACGGACTTCGAGCTCCGTCGCGAGCAGGTGCTCGATGCCGAATTCACGCGCGATCGGCTCGGTGATGAAGGCATTGGTCGAGGTGACGATCGCGCACAGGTGCGCCTGTGCCAAGTGAGCGCGCACCAGCGCCAGTCCCTTCTTGCGGATCATGGGCTTCACCTTCACGCGCATGAATTCGGCGTGCCAGGAGTCGAGCTGCTCGCGCGGGTGGCGCGCCAGCGGCGCGAGCTGGAAGTCGAGGAACTCGTGGATGTCCAGGCGCCCTTCCTTGTACTGCGCGAAAAAATGCTCGTTCCTCGCCTCGTACTGCGCGCGATCGAGCACGCCGCGCTCGATGAGGAACTGCGCCCACTCGTAATCGCTGTCCCCGGAGAGCAGCGTGTTGTCCAGATCGAAAAGCGCCAGCTCCAAGCGGTCTCCCCGGGTGCTCACTGCGCGGAACGCATCTGTTGCAGCACTTCCTTCAGCAGCGGCAGCGTGATGCCGCGCTGGCGCTGCAGGGAGTAGCGGTCGAGCGCATCGAGCAGTGCGATTTGCGTGCCCATGTCCCGCTCGAAGTGGGTGAGCAGGTAGCCGACGAGGGCTTCGTCCAGCGCCAGCCCGCGCGCGGCGGCGTGCTCGCGCAGCGCCCGGGCCTTTTCCGCGTCGCCCAGCGGGTGCAGCTGCAGCACGATTCCAGAGGCGAGGCGCGAGCGCAAGTCTGGACGCAGGGCGAGTTCGGCGGGCGGCACCGTGCCGCTTGCCGTCACCGCACCCCCACAGGCGCGCAGCCGGTTGCAAAGATCGAAGAGGGCGACCTGCCCGGCCTCGCCGAGCCGGGACACCTCGTCGACGGCGACGGCGCGCAGCCGCTCGGCACACGTCCAGTCGGCGCCTTCGGCAGGGAAGTACGCCGCGTCCGCGCCGGCCGCACGGGCAAAGCCGCGCAGCAGGTGTGTCTTGCCGCTGCCGGCCGTGCCCCACAGGTAGACGAAAGCTTCGCCGCCGGTGAGTGCGGCGCGCAGCGCACCGAGCGCTGCGCCGTTTCGCCCCGGGAAGAAATTCTCCAGCGTCGGTGGCGGCGGCGGAGCGAGCGCCAGCAGCAGTTGTTGCATCAATTCTTGTAGAACGAGCTCGCGTAGTAGCGGCTGTGCAGGTGGCGCAGGCCGACCAGCAGCGCCGCGCTCGCCGGCAGCGCCATCAGCACGCCGAAAAACCCGAAGATCTGGCCGAAGGCGAGCAGGGCGAAGATTACCGCGACCGGGTGCAGGCCGACGCGCTTCCCGACCAGCGCCGGCGTTATGAGGAAGCCCTCGAGTGTCTGCCCGGCGGCGAACACCACGCCCACCCACGCGAGGCCGGTGCTCGCGCCGAACTGCATCAGCGCCGCGAGCGTGGCGAGCACCAGCCCGGTGAGCATGCCGACGTAGGGGACGAACACCAGCACGCCCGTGATCACGCCGACCGGCAGGAAAAACTCGAGCCCGGTGAGCCACAGGCCGAGCGTGTAGAACACGCTCATCACCAGGATCACCGAGATCTGCCCGCGCAGGAACTCGGCGAGCACCGCGTCGATCTCGACCACGATCGCGTGAGCCTTGTCATGCCAGCGGCGCGGCACCAGGCGGTCGAGGCGCGTGAGCAGTCCCTTCCAGTCGCGCAGCAGGTAAAACAGCACTACCGGCACGAGCAGAAGATTGACCAGATAACCGATGACGGTGAGGCCGCCGATCTTGAGCGACTCGAGCAATTTGAGGCCGATGCCCTCGGTGCCCTGCAGGCTGCCGGCGACGAGCTGGCGGAGGCTCGCTGCGTCGATCTGGACTTCGATGCCGAAGCGATCCTTGAGCCACGGCACGAGGTTCGCGTTCAACTGGTCGAGATACCCGGGCAGGCGCTCCGAGAGCAGCTTCACCTCCTTGTAGAACAACGGCACGAGGATCACCGCGAGCAGGACGAGGAGCGCGATGAGCAGCAGCATCACCAGCAGCACCGCGAGCGTGCGCGGAACCCGCCTGTGCTCCAGCCAGTTGACCAGCGGATCGCAGATATAAGCGAGGATCCCCCCGAGCAGGAACGGTGCGAGGATAGGCGACAGGAAGTAGAGCAGCACCAGCGCCGCCAGCGCGAGCGCGGGCCACCACCACTTCTCCGGGTCGGTAAGGCGGACAGGGGGCATTTCGATTAAAATTCCGGCGCTAAACGCGTAACTTTAGCAGGGAGTCGAAAAAGGGGGCGCCCCTCTTTTAAATCGCCCGACTCGGCAACCCAAACCCATTAGTCGCACGCTACTCTTGACCAGCAAAAAGCCGATTACCTACCGCGACGCCGGAGTGGACATCGACGCCGGCGACGCGCTGGTCGAGGCGATCAAACCCTTTGCGAAGAGGACGCTGCGCCCGGAAGTGCTCGCCGGAATCGGCGGCTTCGGCGCCTTGTTCGAGGTCTCGAAAAAATTCCGCGAGCCGGTGCTCGTCTCCGGCACCGACGGGGTCGGCACCAAGCTGAAGCTCGCCTTCCAGCTCGGCAGGCACGACACGATCGGCATCGACCTGGTGGCGATGAGCGTCAATGACATCCTGGTGCAGGGTGCGGAGCCGCTGTTCTTCCTCGACTACTTCGCCTGCGGCAAGCTCGACGTGGCGGTCGCCACAGACGTGGTCAAGGGCATCGCGCGCGGCTGCGAACTCGCGGGCTGCGCGCTCATCGGCGGGGAGACCGC
>JBGPTG010000074.1:0-12062 GCA_041490545.1 Gammaproteobacteria bacterium | reverse complement strand
GCGGCGCGGCCGGTATCAGCCTGGGTACGGGGCGTGAACTCGCTCCTCTCGAACGCGATTGCGGTGGAATGGGCATCTCCGGTGCCAGAAGATTTCCACGCGCGCTACTCGGCGATTTCACGAAGCTATCGTTACGTGCTATACAACCACCCGGTCCGGCCAGCGCTGTTTTCCGGGTTGGTCGGATGGTTTCACCTTCCGCTCACCATAGACGCGATGCAACGGGCGGCGCAGTTCCTCGTCGGCGAGCGCGATTTTTCGAGCTTCCGTTCGTCCGAATGCCAGGCAAGGAGTCCGGTGCGCGTCCTAGGACGCGCCGAGGTAAGGACAAACGGGCCGTACGTGCTGTTCGATTTCACCGCAAACGCCTTCCTTCACCATATGGTGCGCAACATCGTCGGCAGCCTGGTGTACGTGGGCAAGGGGGAGCACCCGCCCGAGTGGCTCGAAAGCCTGACCAGCGCTCGGGATCGTAGACTCGCCGCACCGACATTTCCCGCAGCTGGACTCTACCTGTCCCATGTTCGTTACGAGATTCGCTGGGGTTTGCCAGGTTTTCCCCGCGTCCAGCCATTCCAACCGGAGAAAAGCCAGTGCGAACGCGAGTAAAGATCTGTGGTTTGACGCGGCAGGAGGATGCGCAAGCAGCAGCGGCTCACGGGGCGGATGCCATCGGGTTGGTGTTCTATCGGCCAAGTCCCCGTTATGTTTCTCCCAAGCGGGCTTGCGGTATCGTGCATGCGCTCCCGCCCTTCGTCGCAACCGTGGGCGTGTTCGTGAACCCCTCCCGCCAGGAAGTCGAGGAGGTTATTGGCGAGTGTGATGTCTCGCTGCTGCAGTTCCATGGCGACGAGCCGCCCGAGTTTTGCTCCAGCTTTTCCCGTCCGTATATCAAGGCGGCGCGGATTCGTCCAGGACTGGATTTGCTAAAATACCTGTCGCCCTATGTTGATGCCCGGGCGTGGATGCTTGATGCGTATCACGACGATCTATGGGGTGGAACGGGGGGGGCATTTGACTGGGGCATCGTGCCGAAGAGCGTGGCAAAGCCGATAATCCTCTCGGGTGGGTTGACCGCAGGCAACGTCGATGCCGCTGTGCGGCGGGTGAAACCCTATGCGGTCGACGTATCCACGGGCGTCGAAACTGCGAAAGGCATCAAGGATGTGGAAAAGATCGTGGCTTTCATCAAAGCGGTGAGACACGAAGATGGCTGATCTTCCGGACGAGCATGGGCATTTCGGCCCGTATGGAGGCGTTTTTGTCGCCGAGACGCTCGTACACGCGCTCGATGAACTGAAGCTCGCCTATCTACAATGCCGCACCGACGTGGAGTTCGCGAGGGAGTTCGAATACGATTTGAAACACTATGTGGGTCGGCCGAGTCCCGTCTACCATGCCAAGCGCATGTCCGAGCGGCTGGGCGGGGCGCAGATATACATAAAACGAGAGGATCTCAATCACACCGGTGCGCACAAGATCAACAACACGATCGGTCAGGCAATGTTGGCGAAGCGCATGGGGAAGCCGCGTGTCATCGCAGAAACCGGCGCCGGCATGCATGGCGTCGCGACCGCGACCGTCGCCGCTCGCTACGGAATGGAGTGCGTTGTCTATATGGGATCGGAAGACATCACGCGGCAGGCGCAGAACGTCTATCGAATGAAACTGCTCGGCGCGACCGTGGTTCCCGTAGAGTCCGGATCGCGGACCCTGAAGGACGCGCTGAACGAGGCGATGCGCGACTGGGTGACGAATGTCAACAACACATTCTACATTCTAGGCACCGTTGCGGGCCCGCATCCGTATCCAATGATGGTGCGGGATTTTCAGTCGGTCATCGGCCGCGAATGCATTGGTCAGATGCTCGAACACGTTGGCCGTCAACCAGACGCGGTCATCGCCTGTGTCGGTGGCGGATCCAACGCAATGGGTATCTTCTACCCTTACATCCCATACGATTCGGTCAGGCTGATTGGCGTGGAAGCGGGCGGCTTGGGCATCGCCAGCGGCAAGCACGCAGCTTCCCTGAGTGCGGGGAGGCCGGGCGTCCTGCACGGCAATCGTACCTACCTGTTGCAGGACGAGAATGGTCAGATTGCTGAAACGCACTCGATCTCGGCCGGACTCGACTATCCCGGCGTGGGGCCAGAGCATGCCTGGCTCAAGGATACTGGGCGCGCGGAATACGTCACGGTAGACGATGCGGCGGCGCTCGCCGCGTTCAATAACCTGTGTCGCTACGAGGGCATCATTCCGGCACTGGAATCCGCACACGCCCTGGCGTATGCCGAGAAACTCGCGCCCCAGTTGCCGAAAGACAAGATCCTTCTCGTCAACCTTTCCGGACGCGGTGACAAGGACATGCACACCGTCGCAGAAAAATCGGGAATCCGAATTTGAGCGACACTCGGACGACCTTGCTGAACGAGGACTTTCTGGAGGGTGCGGAACGCGTACTCAACGGGAGCGTGGACCTTGTCATTGCCGATCCGCCATACGGCCTGGGCAAAGACTATGGCAACGATTCTGACTGTCTGAAAGGGGAGGCGTATCTCGAGTTCAGTCGCCGATGGATAGACGCGGCGATTCCGAAGCTGAAGGCAAACGGAAGCTTGTACGTGTTTCTTTCCTGGCAGCACAGCCCCGAGGTGTTCAGCTACCTCAAGACGCGCCTCGTCATGGTTAACGAGATTATTTGGGACCGCAGAGTTCCCAGCATGGGTGGCAGCACACGAAAGTTTTCTTCCGTTCACGACACGATCGGGCTTTTTTCGCGATCGAAGGAGTATTTCTTCGATATCGATGCCGTGCGCGTACCCTATGATGCCGAAACAAAGCGAGCGCGCACGCGGTCGATCTTTATCGGAAAGAAATGGCTCGAGGTCGGATACAACCCCAAGGATGTCTGGAGCGTGACCCGGCTGCACCGACAAGACCCGGAGCGCGAAGACCACCCGACGCAGAAGCCGCTGGAGATCATCGAGCGCATGGTTCTCGCGAACTGTCCAGCGGACGGACTCGTGCTCGACCCGTTCATGGGCAGTGGCACGACTGCGGTTGCCGCGTTGAAGCATGGACGGCGCATCGTCGGATTCGAGACCAATCCGGACTATTGCCTGATCGCGCGGCGGCGCGTAGCGCGATTTCTCAAGAGCGCGCGTGCATCGCTCCCGGGGACACTGAACGATGCGCTTGCCGCCAGCTGACATGTCGCGCATTCAGCCGACCTTCGAACGCCTCCGGAAAACCGGGAGAAAGGCGCTGATCCCTTACGTGACTGCCGGTGATCCCGATCCGTCGGCGACGGTACCGGTGATGCGCGCCATGGTGGAAGCCGGTGCCGATGTGATCGAGTTGGGCGTTCCGTTTTCCGATCCCATGGCCGACGGTCCTGTGATACAGCGCTCGGGCGAGCGGGCGCTCAAGCAAGGGGTCGGACTTTCGCTGGTATTGGGAATGGTCGCGGAGTTCAGGCGGGGCAATGCTGCAACGCCGGTCGTACTCATGGGCTACGCAAATCCGATCGAGGCGATGGGGCTGAAGACGTTTGTTGAGACCGCGCGAGCCAGCGGCGTTGACGGCGTACTCGTCGTGGACTACCCGCCGGAAGAGTCCAAGGAGCTCGTCGGGCTGGTCAGAGCGGCCGGACTGGACCTCATTTTTCTGCTTGCCCCGACATCGACCCGGGATCGGATAGTCAGCGTCGCGCGAGTAGCAAGCGGGTATATCTACTATGTTTCCCTGAGAGGCACGACCGGAGCAAGCCACCTGGATCTTGCAGAGGTAGAGGACGCCGTCCTGCGCATCCGGCGTGAAACGAAACTTCCGGTGGGCGTCGGATTCGGTATCCGCGACGGCGCGACGGCGAAGGCGATCTGCGGATTCGCTGATGCCGCCATTATTGGAACGCGGGTTATCCAGGAAATGGAAGGTTTCGGTTCCGCTGAAGCCCCGAAAAGAGTGGGCGCATTCCTTCGTGGCGTTCGCCAGGCAATGGACGGGCCTTGACGTGAGCTGGCTGCAAAAATTACTTCCTCCAAAGATCAATCGTACCGGGACGGGCACCAAGAAAAACGTCCCGGAAGGGCTGTGGAGCAAATGTCCGTCCTGCAGCGCGGTCCTGTACGCGACCGACCTGGAGAAAAACGCCAATGTCTGTCCGAAATGCGGGTTTCACAACCGCATCGGCGCGCGCATGCGGCTCGATCTGCTGCTCGATCCCGAGGGGCGGTTTGAAATCGGTGCCGAGGTCGTCCCGGTCGACAGTCTCAAGTTCAAGGACGACAAACGCTACCCCGAGCGGCTGGAGGAAGCGGAGAAGGCGACCGGCGAGAGTGATGCCCTGGTCGTGATGCAGGGTGCGATCAAGAACGTTCCCCTTGTCATCGCGGTATTCGAGTTCGAGTTCATGGGGGGATCCATGGGTTCCGTGGTGGGCGAGCGCTTTGTGCGCGGGGTTCACGCTTGCCTCGACCAGAATCTTCCCCTCATATGCGTGCCAGCAAGCGGGGGGGCTCGAATGCAGGAGGGGCTTTTTTCCCTCATGCAGATGGCCAAGACCACGGCAGCCCTGACGCAGCTTGCCGCGCGAAGGTTGCCGTTCATATCCGTTCTTACCGATCCCACCATGGGAGGTGTATCGGCCAGTTTCGCCTTGATCGGTGACGTGGTCATCGCCGAGCCTCGCGCCCTGATCGGGTTCGCCGGCCCACGCGTTATCGAGCAGACCGTTCGTGAAAAGCTCCCGGAAGGGTTTCAGAGGGCCGAGTTCCTTCTGGAAAAAGGTGCTATCGACATGATCGTTGACCGGCGCCAAATGCGGGACAGGCTGGCGGGTCTTCTGGCTCTCCTGCAGCGGCAGCCGTCTGCTGCACGCTAGGAACACCGGGCTGCGATCCATGCCAGCGCGCAGCCTTGCGGGCTGGCTTGAGTACATCGACGGGATTCATCCAAGGGCCATCCAACTTGGCCTGGACCGGGTCGCCAAAGTCGCGGAGCGAATGGGCCGCTCGATTCCCGCCGTGCTGATCACGGTCGCTGGTACCAACGGCAAGGGATCGACGTGTGCGATGCTCGAAGCGATACTGCGTGCGGGTGGCTATCGGGTCGGTCTGTATACCTCGCCTCACCTGCTGCGTTACAACGAACGGGTCCGCGTGAATGGAGTTCCGGTCAGCGATCTCGAGTTGTGCGCGGCCTTCGATGCCGTGGAGCACGCCCGCGGCGACATCACGCTCACGTATTTTGAATTTGGCACGCTGGCGGCTTGGGAGATCTTTGCGAGCCACCCGTTGGATGTCGTCGTACTCGAAGTCGGTCTGGGCGGGCGGCTCGATGCGGTCAACATCTTTGACTGCGACTGCGGGATCCTGACCGGGGTCGATCTCGATCACACGGACTATCTCGGGGATACGCGGGAGGCCATCGGCGCCGAAAAGGCGGGAATTTTCCGGAGCGCAAGACCCGCGATTGTGGCCGACCCCGATCCGCCCCGCAGCGTACTCAGGTATGCCGAGGCCATCGGGGCGGATCTGAAGCTGATCGGTCGCGATTTTGGATATCGAAGCGAGGGGCGGCAGTGGACGTATTGGGGAGCGGGCGGGCGCCGGGCGGGTCTGGCGCATCCCTCGCTGTGGGGGGCGCGGCAGCTGGTAAATGCGAGCGCCGCGCTCGCCGCGCTCGACTCGCTGCGAGCGCGTGTCCCTGTTGCGATGCAGGATATTCGCAACGGTCTGGCCCGGATCGAGCTTGCCGCACGATTCCAGGTGCTTCCCGGTCGGCCGACGGTGGTGCTCGATGTGGCTCACAATCCGCAGGCAGCGAACGTTCTTGCGGAAAATCTCGGGGAGATGGGGTTTTTCCCGGATACCTACGCGGTGTTCGGCATGCTCCGAGACAAGGATATTCCTGGAGTCTGCCGTGCCCTGAGGGGTACGGTCTCCGCATGGTTCCTGGCCGATCTGTCGGTTCCGCGAGGTGCGAGCGTCGCAATGCTGGCCGATGCCCTGAAGGGCTCTGGAGCGGAGGGCCCCGTGCTGTGCTACGAGTCGCCCCGGGGCGCCTACGCCGCTGCGAGGAAGCGGGCGAACGAAAATGATAGAATCGTCATATTCGGATCGTTTCACACGGTGGCCGATGTTGCCGCGGGAATGAACATCGTACCGCGTGCGAATTGATGGGTCCGGCCCGCAGCCGTGAGGTCGTACGATCTCGGGTGCGCAGCAAGTCGGCAGGTTCGAACTCGGTGGAGTCTGGGCTATGAAGGGTATTGGGTTCGCGATCGCTAAAGACAGTTCCCGCACTTTTTGGACCTTCTGATTTGGCAGACAGTCCGGACGCAACCCTGCTGAGACGCCGCGCCCGCCGGCGACTGGTCGGCGCAATCGCCGCCGTAGTCTTTGTCGTGGTGGTCCTGCCCCTGATCCTTGACCAGGAGCAAAAGCAGGTTACCCAACCACTGACTGTGCAGATACCGAGTCAGAATGCCGGTCCTTTCAATACCCGGAGCATCCCTCCTCCAGCAATGCCTGCACCGAAGGCCGCCTCCCCTTTGCCTTTGGAGGAAAAGTCCAAAACGCCGATGTCCGATTCAGTGGCCGTAGATCTGGCGCCACGGACGGTCTCGAAGGACGGCGCCAAGGCCAGACCCAAAGAGTCTGCAAAGACAGGACGGGCGGAGTCCAAGCGCGCCGCGGCACTCCTGAACGATTTGGTCTATTTTGTCCCACTGGGTGCTTTTGCAAACGCTGACTACGCAACAAAGGTCCAGGACAAGGCCACCGGTGCCGGGGTCAGCACCTACACGGAAAAGGTCAGGAATCCGCAAGGCGAGCAGATCAGGGTACGTGGCGGCCCCTTCCTGAGCAGGGAAGCTGCGGAAAAAGCGCGCGCCGCACTGAAGTCCATCGGATTGGACGTAGGACAGGTCGCTCAACGATGACTTGGTTCGACTTCGGAGTTCTGATCGTGCTGGGGGTATCGGTGGTCATAAGCCTGTTCCACGGGTTGATTCGCGAGATGATCTCCCTGGGCGGATGGGTGGGGGGATTCATATTGGCGACCTTGCTTGGCGGCCGGATCGCCGCGATGCTGCCGCAAAGCCTGGGTGCGACGCTCAGCGCGTTGATAGGTTTTTTGCTGGTATTCATCGGCGTGCTGGCCATCGGATGGATCGTCGGTCTGATCCTTTCGTCCGCGGTGCGCGCATCGGGCCTCGCCCCTGCCGATCGGGCGTTGGGTGCAATCTTCGGACTCGCGCGGGGATTGATCATAGTTCTTGTCGTGGTCATCTTTTCCGGGTTGACGCCCTTGCCGCGCGAGCCCTTTTGGCGGGATGCGGTGCTCTCCGGGCCGTTCGAAACCGCTGCGCTGGCGCTTCGGCCGTTTCTGCCCGAAGGTCTGGGGCAGCGCCTCAAGTATCGCTAGTCACGGAAGAACCAGAACATGTGCGGCATTCTCGGGATAGTGGCGAAAACGCCGGTCAATCAGCTTCTCTATGACGGGTTGCTGTTGCTGCAGCATCGGGGCCAGGATGCGGCAGGAATCGTTACATCCGAGCACAAGATGTTTCACATGCACAAGGGCCCCGGCCTGGTACGCGATGTTTTTCGCACGCGCAACATGCGAGTGCTGTCCGGAGGTGCGGGTATCGCCCACTGCCGCTACCCTACCGCGGGATCGGCTTTCAACGCCGGTGAAGCCCAACCGTTCTACGTGAATTCTCCGTTTGGAATTGTCCTTGGGCACAACGGCAATCTCACCAATTCCGACGCGCTCAAGCAGGAGATGTTCCGTCAGGACCTGCGGCACATCAATACCAGCTCCGATTCGGAAGTGCTGCTGAACGTCCTCGCTCACGAACTCGAACTCGCGGCAAAGGGACAAAAGCTCGACCCCGAAACCATCTTCACCGCTGTCGCCAACGTGCACCGTCGCTGCCGCGGAGCCTATGCAGTCGTGGCTTTGATTTCCGGTTACGGGCTGCTTGCCTTCCGCGATCCGTACGGTATCCGCCCGCTTGTGATTGGCCGTAATGACACTGATGAAGGGGCGGAATTTCTCGTGGCGTCGGAGAGCGTGGCGCTGACCGCCTTCGGTTTTGAATTGGTACGCGACGTGATGCCGGGGGAGGCGATTTTCGTCGAAGAAGGTGGGGCATTTCACAGTCGCCAGTGCGCGGCCAAATCGGTGCTCGCTCCCTGCATCTTCGAGTATGTGTACCTTGCCCGGCCTGATTCGGTCATGGATGGCGTATCGGTATACGAGGCGAGGCTGCATATGGGGCGGCATCTCGCGCGGAAGGTGAAGCGGACGATGCCGGACCTGGATATTGACGTCGTGATCCCCGTTCCCGACACCAGCCGGCCAAGCGCGCTCGAGCTGGCCCATGGGCTGGGGGTGAGCTATCGCGAAGGATTCATCCGCAACCGCTATATCGGTCGTACGTTCATCATGCCCGGCAAGGCGATCCGCAAGAAATCGGTGCGTCAAAAGCTCAGCGTCGTCGGCCTCGAATTCAAGGGCAGGAACGTCCTCATCGTCGACGATTCCATCGTGCGCGGGACCACGAGCCGGGAGATAGTGCAGATGGCGCGCGAAGCAGGGGCCAGCAAGGTCTATTTCGCTTCGGCCGCCCCGCCCGTCCGCTTTCCAAACGTATACGGTATCGACATGCCCACGCGAGCGGAACTCATTGCCACGGGCCGGAACGAGGAGCAAGTTGCCAGTGAGATAGGCGCCGATGCGGTGATATATCAGGATCTCGAAGCTCTAAAGGATTCGGTGCGGGCGGTAAACCCCAGGCTCGAGCAATTCGAGACGTCGTGTTTCGACGGAATTTACATCACTGGTGACGTGACCAGCGAGTATCTGGCTCAGGTCGAGCAGCAGCGCGATGCGGGTCGACAGGATGACGAGGATCTGGCGGAAAGCAACCAGCTCGATCTCAACACTGCTTAGGGAAGGCTGCGATGTTTGACATCTTTACTATGGAATAGTAACGTGCGCACTGCGCCGATTTGATCAACAGCTTGCGGGCGCCTTAAAAATGCGGCTAAAGCGTGGTCGAGACCCGTCTTAGCGCAAGCTGGACGGGTCGTTTGTTTTTCGGGATTGTAAATGCAAAATTACGACATAGAGACACTCGCAATTCGCTCCGGAATCGCGCGCAGCCAGTTCAACGAGCACTCCGAGGCGCTGTATCTTACGTCCAGTTTCGTGTTTGAAAACGCGGCGCAGGCCGCAGCCCGGTTCCAAGGTCGCGAACCGGGCAATATATATTCGCGCTTTACCAATCCCACGGTGACCGCGTTCCAGGAACGGCTGGCCGCCCTGGAGGGTGCAGAGGCCTGCGTGGCAACGGCCTCGGGGATGTCGGCGATTCTCGCTGCCGCCATGGGGATCCTGAAATCGAAAGACCACGTTGTCTGCTCGTCGGGTGTTTTTGGAGCGACTGTACAGCTATTCAGCACTGTCCTGTCCAAGTTCGGGGTCGAGACGACCTACGTCGATGGCACAGACCCGAACGCCTGGAGGAACGCACTTCGGCCAGCTACGCGGCTGCTATTCGTGGAGACACCGTCCAATCCGATGACCGAAGTGTTCGACATCGCCGCGCTGGCAGATCTGGCGCACGGCGCTGGAGCGCTGCTCGTGGTGGACAATTGCCTCTGCACACCGGCCCTTCAGCGCCCGATCCCACTGGGAGCCGACCTGGTCGTTCATTCGGCGACAAAGTACCTGGATGGGCAGGGAAGAGTGCTGGGCGGTGCCGTGCTTGGCAAACGTGAACTGATCATGGACGCAATCCACGGGTTTCTCAGGACGGCCGGGCCGACGCTGTCCCCCTTCAACGCGTGGGTTCTACTCAAGGGGTTGGAAACGCTGGGGATCAGGATGGAGGCGCAGTCGCGCAGTGCGCGGGAACTTGCGGGCTGGCTGGAGGCGCATCCCAGTGTCTCGAAGGTGCACTATCCAGGCCTGCCTTCGCACCCGCAGCACGAACTGGCTATGAGGCAGCAGCGTTCAGGCGGAGCGGTTGTCTCCTTCGAGGTCAAAGGAGGACGCGAGGGCGCATGGCGCGTCATCGACTCGACCAGGCTGATTTCCATTACCGGCAATCTCGGTGACACCAAGACCACCATCACTCATCCCGCCACCACGACGCACGGCCGGATATCGGACGAGGCGCGCGCTCGTGCGGGAATTACCGAGGGGCTGGTGCGTATCGCAGTGGGACTCGAATCGGTGAGGGATATCCGCGCCGACCTGGAACGCGGTTTGTCGCTATAAGGGCTGCAACTGCACGGACCTGCAGCCGCCGGTGTCGCAGTGGAGATAGGCACCGCTGCGGTACCAATCGGCCAGCACCCAGCGTTCGCAAAGTTTCCCATCCACCAGGTACTCATGCCTGGCCGGCCGGTGAGTGTGGCCGTGGATCAGGCGCGGGTAATCGTTCTCGCGCAGTACCGTTTCGACGGCCTCGCGATTTACATCCATGATTTCCGGTGCTTTGCGCTGTTTCTCCGACTCGCTAGCCCGGCGCAATGCCTCGATCTCCTCCCTGCGGCGGGCGAGGGGCTGGGAAAGAAATCGGGCCTGCCAGCTCCGGGACCGCACCTCGGAACGAAACCGCTGGTAATCCCGGTCGTTGGTGCACAGCGTGTCGCCGTGCATCAGCAGCGTCCGCTTCTGGTACAACTCTAGTACAAAGGGTTCTGCCAGGAGTTGCGCGTTACACGCGGAGGCAAAATCTTTTCCCAGCAGGAAGTCTCGGTTTCCATGCATGAGATACAGTGCCGGCCCCGTCCTGCCGAAATTCGCCAGTGCGTCGATCACCGAGGCATTGAAAGGGTCATCTTTGTCATCATCGCCTGCCCAATACTCAAACAGGTCTCCGAGAACGTACAGCGCCTCTGCCTGGCGCGCAGGTCCAATGAGAAAGTCGAAAAATATACGATTGATCTCTGGCCGCCACGAGCACAAATGCAGATCGGAGATGAAAATGACGGCCAAGTGGCGTTCTAGATCACTTCTGCCCGCTGGATGAGGACGTCGTCCACCGGGACGTCGCCGTGGGAGCCTCGCTTGCCGGTTCGAACCTGCTTGATCTTGTCTACGACGTCCCGGCCCTCCACGACTTTGCCGAATACGCAATAGCCCCAGCCCTGCGCGTTGGGCGCGGTGTGGTTCAGAAACTCATTGTCCTTGACGCTGATGAAAAACTGGCTGGACGCCGAGTGCGGTTCGGATGTCCGGGCCATCGCAATCGAATAGGGTTCGTTCTTGAGTCCGTTATCGGCTTCGTTCTTTATCGGAGTCCGCGAAGATTTTTGACGCATGCCTGGTTCGAACCCGCCACCTTGGATCATAAACCCGTCTATGACGCGGTGAAACACGGTGTCCGTGTAGAACCCGGATTCAACATATTCAAGAAAATTCTTTACAGTCTCCGGGGCCCGCTCAGAGTCGAGATCGAGATCAATGATTCCGAAATTCGTATGCAATCTGACCATGGCTTTCCGTCACTTCGAGGGTTTCAGGGCAACTGATTCGATTACGACTGGCCGCTGTGGAACGTTTTCGTGCCCACCCCTTGCGGTGGTCGGAACCCTGGCAATCCGCGTTACAGCATCCATGCCTTCGACGACTCGCCCGAATACCGCATATCCGTAACCCTGAGGCGTCGCTTCGCGATAGTCCAGGAAGTCGTTGTTCTTCACATTGATGAAAAACTGTGCGGTGGCCGAATGGGGATTGGGCGTCCTCGCCATGGCTACGGTGCCGGTTTCGTTCTTTAGTCCTGCCTTGAATGCTATTCCTGCCTCGTTCTCGATCGGGGCGCGAGCCGTTCTTTGGCGCATGTCGGGATCGAATCCGCCGCCCTGGATCATAAATCCGTCGATGACGCGGTGGAATATGGTCCCGGTATAGGATCCGTCCGCCGCATAGCGAAGAAAGTTGGCAACTGTCTTTGGCGCTTTGTCGGGATAGAGCTCGAGGACGAAAGTCCCCGTGTTGGTCTTGAATTCCACGCGCGGGTTTTGTGCCCAGGCGACCTG
>JBGPTG010000073.1:0-12144 GCA_041490545.1 Gammaproteobacteria bacterium | reverse complement strand
TCCGCGTCCGGCTTCGAGCTTGCCGGTGGACGACTGGATTACATCGGCGCACAACCGGTCGCGGTGCTCGTCTACAAGCGGCGCGAGCACCTGATCGACGTGTTCGTCTGGCCCGTTGAGGCGCAGAAGTCCGAGCAGACGTTTGCGCGCGACGGCTTCAACATCGAGCGCTTCGCCAAGAACGGCATGGGCTTCTGGGTGGTGTCCGATCTCAACCGCAACGAGCTCGACGATTTCACGCGGCTGCTCGCGGAGCACAGCGCAGCGCCCTGATCAGGCAAGCGATTACGGCGCCGGCGAGGTTCTCAATCCGCGGATTTCCTGCCGGCGAATCCCGTTGTTCAACTGTCCGACTACGACGGCAAGCAACCCCTGGCGGTTCACCGGCTTGGGGACGAACGCGTCCGCGCCGAGAGTCTGAGCGCGCTCGGTTCCAGCGAGGGATATCTCGGCTTTCAGGTCCTCCCGGATGAACCGCGCGAGCAGGAGCCGCATCGGCTCCTCGTCGTCGACAATCAGCACTCGGTGACGGGTCTCGGATCTTTCCATGGCATGAGCGCTATCTGGACAGAAACCCTGTGCCCCCGATCGACTGGTTCGCGGCCTTCAGGCCGAACGACGAGATCATCCGTTCCGCCTGGCTCCCGACGAATCCGCCGTTTGCCGACCCTTGCGAGGTCGGTGATGCAACGCCCGGCACGCAGCCGGAGCACTCGCCGCGGAGCGAGATTCCCGGTGTGCTCATGAACTGCGCGAATGTTCCGCTACCGCTCCCGCTCCAGTTCTGGGCGCCGACCGTCGCGTTGACGGAGTAGTTCGTGACGGTGCTCGCCGTGAGGTTGACGCCGACCGACAGCGCGTTGATCGTGCCGTTTGGGGAGGCCGTGCCGTTGACCGCGCCAGAGCCGGGGACATAGTTGTAAGTTGCCGTCACCAGCTGCGGCGGCAGTGCGGCGAGCTGCGCCGCAGTCGTCAAGTTCGTGCTCGAGATGAAGTTTGTGGAACCGCCCGTGATGCGGCCGTTGACCGTTGCCAGCCCGCCTTGCCACGTGCCCCAATTGACGCCCCAGGCGGCGTTCCCGCCGGCGTTCGCGAGCGTTGCGCCGCTGGGAGAGATGGTCGGGTTGACGGCTGTTTCCCCGAAGCTCACGCCCCTGCCACCCTGCGGAGCGGTAAATCCGGCGAGCGAGCCCGAAGATCCGCTGAGCGTGGCGCCGCTGTTGCTGCCGGTCGAATTACCCGAGCCGGTGGTGCCCGCCGCGACGGACGAAACACCCGCGCCCGGCTGGCCCCCGCGCTGCACGCTTCTGGGCTGGAATGCGCGGTTGAAGAATTCCGGCATCGCGCCCAGCAGGCTGGGTGCGTCCTGCGCCGAGGCGGCATAGCCCACCTGGTTGGGCTGGATGACCACCTCTCCGGATCCGTTGCGGAGGTATGTCAGTCCGACGTTGACCTTGTTGTAGATCCCGGCCTGCGCGGCTTCGCCGTTGATGGAACTCGGCGTCGGGAAATAGTAGGACTCGTGATCGGTACCGCGCACGCCGATGTGTGCGATCGGTGTCTCGATCAGGTAGTTGCCCTTGTGGGTATGACCGATCGCTCCGGTCACGGAGCGAAACCCGCCCTGATCGAGGCGGTAGCGCACTTTCTCGGTCCCATCTTCCTCCCCCGAGTAGCGAAACTCGGCAACCGTGAGACGCGACTCGGGCTGCACGACGATGATCGCGCCATCGCCCATCTTGATCTGGGCCATGCTCGCCTTGGCTGTGACCACCGTGTCGCCGACGGTGATCGGCGAGCCCTTGCCGGCCGGCCTCTCACTCCCGGCGGCCAGGAGGACGCGCACGTCCCCCGCGACAAACTGGACTACCCCTGCGGTGTCGGCAGTCGCTTGTGACGTCCACAATGATGCCGCCAGTGCGGCGGCGACCGCTAGCTGACCTGCTACGCGCCCAATATATAGCATGGAACCCCCCTTTTAAATTCGTACCCAGCCCGAGGATTTTCACGCAAAAACCAGGCCTTTGCACGCTTACCCAGGCTCCCAATGCCAATTCCTACCGCCCCGCCCGAATCCCTTACGGCATCGATCAGGGAAACTCGCGGCGCAACATTAGCCACCACTCACTGCGGGTGTACTCATAAATAGGGATGTTGGACCGCTGGTCAGCGTGCGCGATACCGAATCGCAGGAAGAGGTTGCGCTCGAGCGCATACTGCAGCGCCGCTTCGAAAATCCATCGGAAGTCGCGGCGTTCGGTGAGGAACGACTCGTCAACCCGGTTGTATTGCCCGCGCTCCCAAGCGGCGTTGCCCGTCAGCTTCCAGCGCGGCTGAATCGCCGTTTCGGCCCCGATGCGCACTCCAAGCAAACGTTTGTCCCCGCTCGGATTGTCACCGACATCGTTCTGGTTACCTGTCGAAAAGATGAGGAACGCCGTGGATTGCTCCGCAATTTTCCGGGCCGCCCCCAGACCCCAGGTGACGAAGTTGGCATCGAAGATCTTGAGCTCCTCCGAATCGTAGCGCAGCCGACCGGCCTGGGCAGAAACCAGAAGCTGGGTGTCGGTGGCGAGTGGCCCCATATAGTCGAAGGCGAACATCTCCAGGTCGCGGCTCGCGCTGCCGCCGAGGAAGTCGCGGCCCACCAGCTCTTGGAAGCGTGCCAGGTGCGCCCCCATCGCGGCGGCAATCCCCAAGCGCAAGTTGACACCGCCGATATCGAATTCAGATTCGTGGAAATACTTGCGCTCGACGAACTCGCTCCCGAAGATCAAGGAGTAAGGGCCGTCCAGGACTTTCGCGCCTTCCACTCCGCCCGAGATCGCTGCGAATCCGTCGCCCTTCTTGACGTTCTGATTCGACAGCTCGAAGTTCGAACCGATTGCGGGAACGAAAATCGATGATTGAGCCGGGGACTGGTTGACGTTGGTACTTCGCCCCAACGTGGCGGCGAGGTAACCCTGGTAGGAAGAACCGACGGGCAGCTTTGCCTCCGCCTGCTTGGGCTCGGCCTGAGCGAGGTATGCCTGCAGTTGAGCGCGCATTGCCGGCGGCGGATCGAACGCGAGCAAAGCTTGGAACATGGCTCGCGCGCGCGCAAAATCGCCGAGCGCCAGATAGGCCCGCCCGGTGTCGATCAATGCCCCAGCGTGGCTCGGATCGAGCGCGAGCACGCGCGAAAAAGCGAGCGTGGCCTTGTCGGGACGCCCGGCATCAAGCGCGGCGCGACCCAGCGCGTAGTCGAATTCGATGACACCGATATAGGTGTCCTCCTCACTGGCGAGAATCTGGTAGGCGTCGAGCGGCTTGCCTGACAAAGAGAGCGCCTCTGCGCGCGCCAACAGCTCGGCCAAAGGCGCCTGCGCCGCGCCCGCCGGCGCCTGCGCGATGTCGATTCTCGGAGAAGGGAGCGAGCCGACCCCATCCGCCGCGGCCTTGCACGCGAGCAACGCGTGGGCGACCACGGCGACCGCGAAAATGAAACTCCGTGGCGGGCGGCGCATATCGATCTCGATCAGGATTGGATTCTGACACATACGGCGGCCCGCCCTTTTCCGCGACGTACTCGAGGCAGAGTCCATATTCGGGCGCGCAACCGGCATGCTTCGGAAACAGTACAAAAGAGCACGAAGGGAAATATCCCCGCGTCTTCTCATTCTCTCTTAGAATCACATCGCGATTCTCCCCGGAAAGGCAGCATGCAGCCGGCCTCGATTAGATTGCTCGAGCGTGCGCTCAGCGTCGTTGCAGCCGCGCTGCTGTTTGTCGGCGTCTTCTCCCAGACGACACTTTTTCCGCGCCTGGTCTGGTGGTCCGAGGATTCGCTGCAGCGCCTGCTCGGCCCCTCGCTGCCGATGGATCACATTGTCGCATTCGACGTGGATGAAGAATCCATGCAGCGACTGCAGTCGGAGCTCGGCGCGTGGCCTTACTCCAGGGACGTCTACGCGCGGGTGGCCCTTTTTCTCGCCGACCACGGCGCGCGCGCGATCGCATTCGACATCCTGTTCTCGGAACCGCGCCAAGGCGACGACGCGTTGGCGGCCGCCCTCGACCGGCGCAGTGTGCTCGCGGCAGTCGCCCTGCCTTCCCCGTTGCAGCGATCACCGGCTTATCACGAGGAACTGAAGCGCGCCGCGATCTCCGGCGCCGCCGGTGGCTCGGGGAAAACCCTTTCTGCGCAGGCGTGGCCCGATCTGACGTTGCCGCTTCCGAAGTTCACCCAGTCTTCGCACGCCGCCATCGGGGTCGTAACCGTGATCACCGACGCAGACGGCATCGTGCGCCGGCTGCCCTTGCTGCACCGGGCATACGGAGAGGTCCTGCCGTCGATGGCGCTGGCGGCATTGCTCGCCGCTGATCCGGCGGTGTCGCCGGAAGTCACCGCCGGCGAATTGCGCCTTGGCCCGCACACCTGGTCCCTCGATGACGGTGGCTCGGTCCTGCTGCGGTACCCAGCCAACGCGGCTGCCGTGCCGGTGGTGCCGTTTTATCAACTGGTTGCCGCAGCAGCCGGAACTCAGGGCAACGCGCACATCGGCGACCTCGTGCACGACAAGATCGTATTCCTCGGCAGTTCCTCTGCGGTGCTCGGCGACTTTGCCTATACGCCGGTCGGTCGGGTTCCCGGCCTGCAATTGAACGCACTGTTTACGGAACTGCTGCTCACGGACGGCGTGCGCCGGCCGGGCGTGCCATGGCTGGATGTTCTTCTCCTCTTCGTGGCGCTGGCCGTTCCGCTCGCCATGGTGCGTCGCGACACCTCTGCGCGCCCGAGCGAATTCCTGATCGGCCTGGGTGCAATCGTGCTTGTCGTGGCGGGCGCCGGCATCGCCCTCCTTGTGGCCAACCAGAGCTCTCGCTGGCTGTTCGCGACGCTGACCGGCGTCACGACGCAGGTCTTCGCGCTCCTGGCCTGGCTGTTTGCCCTGTACCAGGAGAAGCAACGCCTGTTCTACGAGAAGCTGGCGGCCCAGGAGGCGAACCGGATGAAGACCGAGTTCCTCAGTCACATGACTCACGAGCTGCGCACCCCGATTACCGCGATCATGGGGTTCAACAAGGTGAACCAGTTTACGGACGATATCGGCCGCGAGCAGCGCGTGCGCAACAGCGAGATCGTGGACCGAAACTGCGCACATCTTCTCGCGCTCGTCAACAATAATCTCGATCTCGCACGCATCGAGGCCGGCCAGCTGGCGATCGAGCGCAAGCCCACCGAAGTCCAAACCCTGCTTGATGACGTGGTCTCGACCGTGCGCATCATGGCCGAGGAAAAACAGCTTGCGCTGAGGCTGGAGATCGAAGGGCGGCTGCCTCGCGTGCTCTCGCTCGAGGGCGTCCGCCTGCGGCAGATCCTCTACAATCTCCTGGGCAACGCGGTCAAATTCACCGAACAGGGCGAGGTCGTGCTGAAGGTCCGCTGGGACGCGGGCACGCTGCAGATGAGCGTGAGCGACACGGGCATCGGCATTCAACCCGAGAACCTTGATCGCGTGTTCGAGCCGTTCGCGCGCGTGGCCGGCTCCCCCGCGACCGGAACCGGATTGGGTCTCACGATCACGCGCAAGCTCGTCGGGTTGATGGAAGGAACGATCCGCGTGCGCTCGACCCCGGGCAGGGGAACAACGTTCGAGGTCCGCATTCCGGCCGCGGAAGGCGCGTCCCCGACGCCTCGACACCCGGAAACACCTCGGGCAGCGCTCCCGCCGCTCTCCGGCAGAGTGCTGGTCGCGGAAGATGTCGGGCATCTGCGGAGCCTCGTCGAACTGTATATGCGCAAGCTGGGCGTCGAGTGCCGGACCGTCAGCAACGGCTTCGAGGCCGTGGAGGCCGCTTTGAGCGCCGAATTCGATGTCGTGCTCATGGACATGGAGATGCCGGTAATGGACGGATTTGAGGCGGTCCGCGTGCTGCGGGAACGGGGCTACCAAAGACCGATCATCGCGCTCACCGCGCACCAGGACGACCTCGAGATCGAACGTGCCAAGCGCGAAGGATGCAACAGCGTCCTCAACAAACCGATCTCGATCGAACGGCTGCGCGGAGCACTCGAACCCTTGCTTGCCGTCCGCGACATTTCCCGGGCGAGTGCCACGCAGAGCTGAAACGGCTGAGACTTGGCGATGAGCGATGAAGAGATCTTCGTGAAGATCGATCCGATCCTGGCCGAACTCGTGCCGAAGTTCTTGGCACGTTGCCGGCAGATGCCGGCGGAATTGCGCGGTGCAGTCGATGCAGGCAACTTGGAGATTGCACGCAGGATCGGACATTCGCTCTTCGGAACGGGAAGCAGCTATGGCTTCGAGGAGATCGGCTCGCTCGGTCGCGAGATCGAGCGAGCCGCGCGCGCAGGCGACATCGATACGCTGCGAAAGCTTCCCGAGCGGTTTGAAAATTATCTCGCTCGCGTCCGACCGGTGTTCGACTAGCCGGTCTTCAGCTTGTCGGCGGACCGGCGGACCGGTCTATTCCTGCGTGCGCGCGCCAAGCGTCTTGCCGACTGCCCCGATCAGCTGCTCCTTCTTCAGAGGTTTTGTGAGGAAGCCATCGACTCCTATCTTGTGGCACCGGATATAGGTTTCTTCGTCCCCGCGCCCCGTAAGGACAATGACCGGAATTTTCCGGGACGCCGGATCCGAGCGCAGAGCTTCTAGCACCTCAAAACCGCTCAGATATGGAAGGTCGAGGTCAAGCAGGATCAGGTCAGCCGGGTATTCGAGCAGGCTGCGTATACCCTCTTCCGGGTCCCCCGCGGTACGAATCGTGTACCCGGCCGAACGCAAATGCAACTGCAATAGATCGCGGAAAGAGGGATCATCATCGATCACGAGAATTGTCGCCACGTGAGGGCTCCCTGTTCTAGAGTTCTGAGCTCAAAGCGACCCGCAGTATTTGATGCCGACCGATTATCTCACGTCATTTCCGCCTCGGGACGGAAGCCCCCGGAAAGGCCGTCGGATCAATCTGCCCCATCCGGGGTGCCACCGACGTTCGCAAGGTCTTCCTGCTGGATTCTCTCGGTGTTGAACTTCGCGGCGCGATCGCGCATGGTCTTCAGCACCTCCTCGAGCGGCGGCGGCTCGCCCTGGATCCAGCGCAGGGGATTGATGCGCGCGACGACAAAGGCGCGCAGGTACGGGCTGACGAAGCCGCGCGCCTTGAGTTTCGCGATCACCTCGGCGACGCGTGCATCGAGGTCCATCAGCATGTCGGCGTGCTTTTCGTGCTCGCGAATGGCTTTGGAAAGCGGTTCATCGGAGAATTTCTCCAGGCGCCGCACGATCGGGTTGTAGGCACCGCCGGCGAACTTGCCGTTCTTCTCGTAGCACACCCCCAGCGTGACGAACGACGCTTCCTCGAGATAGAAGGCGAAGCCGCTCTCGGAGCGCTTCGCGTCCTCGTCCATGAGGCCGCGGTAGATGCGGATCACTTCGAGGGAACGCTCGCGCAGGTTGTGCGCCTTTTCGGTGTTGAGCGCGAGGATCTGCCAGGCGATCTCGCGCTTCGGCACGACCAGCGCGGTGATCGACCGGGCGCCGAGCCTGCGCATCGCTTCGAGGCGATGCCGCCCGTTGGGAGTCCAGAATCCTGTGCCCGGGGCGGTGACCGCGATCACCGGATCGAGGAACATGCCGGTGCGATGCAGGACGTCGGCAAGTTTTTTGTGGTGGGTTTGCGAGAGATCGCGCTGGAAAGGCGTCGGCTCGATGCGGTCGATGGGCAGGATGGCGACGAGCAGAGGGGTCTTCCCGAGCGGATCGTAATAGCTGCCTGCGACGATGCCGCCTTCGCGCTCAATGCGCTCGCGCAGTTCCTCCGCGTCCCCGGAGAGGGAATCCAGCCGGCACTCGGCGGGCGTGAGGCCGCGCGTTCCGGGGTTCGCTTTGCGCGGCCGGCGTTTGGCCGGGGCGCGCTTCAATCCGGATCTTGGCTTGGGTTTGGCCATGCTGACCGCTATGATCGCCGATCAGTGCCGTGTCCGCAAAGCAGAATCCGGGAGGCCGGGCCGGCCACGCTCCGGGGGTAGAATCCGGGATCGGCTCCCGGTGAACGGCGCCGAAGGAGGAGATGATGTCCTGCATTCGCAGCATGCTGTGGCTCATGGCAGTGCCCATCGCCGTACACGGTGCGTCGGTGCAGGCCCAGTCGTACCCGTCGAAGCCCGTGAAATTCCTGGTCGGTTTCACGCCGGGTGGAGGCGTGGACATCAACGCGCGCCTGCTCGCGGCCAAGCTATCCGAGTTCCTCCCGCAGCAGGTAGTCGTCGAGAATCGCCCCGGGGCCGGCACCAATATCGCCAATGAGTACGTCGCCAGGTCGGCGCCCGACGGGTACACGCTGCTCTTCAACAGCCCGGCGGTCGCGATCAACATGTCGCTGTACAAGAATCCGCCGTACGATGCGCTGCGCGATTTCTCCGGCGTGTCGGTGTTCTCGGAGAGCACGAACTTCCTGGTCGTGCCGGCCTCGCTGTCCGCGAAATCGCTGATGGAGCTCGTCGCGCTCGCGCGCGAGCGGCCGGGAGCGCTCAACTATTCCTCCGCCGGTGCCGGATCGACGCAGCACCTCGCCGCCGAGCTGTTCAAGCTGCGCAGCGCCACCGACATCGTGCACGTCCCTTACAAGGGCAGCGCACCCTCGATCGCTGCGCTGATCGCGGCCGAAGTCCAGTTGAGTTTCGTCAATCCCGTCGCCATCGGCCAGCACGTGAAATCCGGGCGCCTGCGTGCACTCGCCGTGGCCAGTGCCAGGCGCTCGGAGCTGATGCCCGAGGTGCCTACGATGAAGGAAGCGGGTGTCGAAGGCGTCGAAGTGCCGCTGTGGTTCGGGCTGCTCGCGCCTGCTGCGACGCCGCGAGAGATCGTGCGCGCGCTGGCCGCGGATGTGGTCAGAGCCACCCAGGCTCCTGGTACCCGCAAGAGGCTTTTCGAGCAGGGCGCCGAGCCGGTCGGAAGCACCCCTGAGGAGTTCGACAAACTCCTGCGCGAGGACGTGGTGCGCTGGGCCGAGGTGGTCAGGGTGTCCGGCGCGCGCGCCGAGTGAAGATCAGGCCGGCCGCTGCGAGAAGCTGCGCCCGAACACGCCTTCGGCAATGCGGTTCTTGAGGATCTCGATCGAGCCGCCGGCGATCATCCAGCCGCGGCAGCGGCGCATGCAGTACTCCACCAGTTCCTCCTTGCTGTAGCCCTGGCCGCCCATGACCTGCAGGGCCTCGCTCGCCACCTCGAAGCCGGCCAGGTTGCAGAAGGCCTTGGCGATCGCGGTCTCCTCCGCAGACGGAAAACCCCGGTCGGCGTTCACCGCCGCGCGATAGAGCAGGAGTTGCCCGGCGTCCAGCTTCACCTTCATCTCGGCGAACTTCCACTGCAGGCCCTGGAACTCGCACAACAGGCGCCCGAACTGCCTGCGCTGCATCGCCCACTCCCGCGCGCGCTCGTAGGCGTAGCGCGCAAGCGCGAGCGAGCGCGATGCGTTGCCGATGCGCTCGACGTTGAATCCGGCGATCTGCTTCTTGAACCCGCCTTCCCTGAGCACCACGCTTTCGGCGGGAACGAGCACGTCGTCGAAGAAGATCTGCGCCCACTCCTCGTCGGACATGAACATCGAGCGGCGGCCGAAGCGCACCCCCGGCGCCTTGAGATCGACGAGCACCGAGCCGATGCCGTTCGCCCCGGGGCCGAAGCGCACGTAGGCGAGGATCACCTCGGCATGCGTCGAGTGCGTGGTGAAGATCTTCGAGCCGTTGATGCGGTAGCCCTCGCCGTCGGCGGTAGCGCTCGTCGCAAGCTCGGTGACCGCCGACCCCGCCTCGGGCTCGGTCATGCCGACGCTGATGACCGATTCTCCCGCGAGCAGGCGCTTCAGATATTTCTGTTTCTGCTCTGGCGTGCCGTACTCTGCAAGAACGCGGATCGGTCCGAAATTACCCGCCTGCACGACGTCGGCGCTTCTCGGGCACACCGAAGCGACGCTCTCGATCGCGATCACCGCGTCGATCAGCGCGCCACCCTGGCCGCCGTCTGCTTCCGCAATCGTGATGCCGAGCAGCCCCTGCGCCGCCATCAGCTTCGCGACCTCCCACGGATACTCGGGCGAATGCGCGCGCTCGTGTGCGCCCGCGGCGAGATGCTTCTCGGCAAAGCGCCGCACCGAATCGCGGAACTGTTGCTGCTCGGGCGTAAAGCGGAAATCCATCCTCACTCCTTCATCACGGCGAGCCCATCGACTGCGACGACGCCCTCGCGCTTCACGATCAGCGGATTGATTTCCGCCTCGGCGACCGGCTGGCCGGCGATGAGCGCAAGGCGCGAGACCGCGGCGACAGCCTTCGCCAGTGCCCTGACATCGCCGCGCGGCAGCCCACGGTAGCCGCGCACCGTCGCGAGGCCTTTCACTTCCTCGATCATTACCGCGGCGTCCTCTTCGCCCACCGGCGCGAGGCGCAGCGCGTAATCCCTGTAGATCTCTGCCAGCGTTCCGCCCGCTCCCACAAGAATGAGCGGCCCGACCAGCGCATCGTCGCGGTATCCGACGATCGCCTCGGCGAGGCCGGTTTCCATCCGCTGCACGAGGACCCTCCCGATCCGCGCGCCGGGTCGCGCGGCAGCGACACGTGCGAGCATGGCGCGAATTTTCTCATCGTACTCGCCGCGACCGGAAATGCAGAGCACCACTGCGCCCGCTTCGGTCTTGTGCACGATGTCGGGCGAGAGAATCTTCACTGCGACGGGATACGCGAGCTTGTGCTCGTAACGGGGCGCCCGGGCGAGCGCCGACTCGACGACCGGAACACCAAGGGCCGCAAAAAGCCCGAGCGCTTGCGTCTCATCGAGACGTCCGCGCCGGGGAAAATTGGGCGGCCATTCGGTGGATGCGGCTGCGGTACGGGTGCTGGGCGAGCGCCAGGCGAAGGTGGCGGCAAGCGCGTCGGCGCAAGCTTCCGGCGTGCGAAAGGCTGCGATCCCGCGCCCGGCGAGCAGGGCAAGCGAGCGTTCCGCGTGCGGCGTGAGGAACACCGCGAGCGGCTTCGCGTTCGTCTTCGAACGCACGATGGGCTCGACCGCAAGTTGCGGATGGAACTGCGCCGAAGACCCGACCACCGCCAGCACGCCGTCACACCGGGGAGACGCAATCAGTTCATCGAGCGCCGCGGTGTACTGCTCCGCGGTCGCCGTCATCGTCAGATCGACGATCGGCGATTCGGAGTTCAGCGCGATTGTCTCGATGCCGAACATGCCCAGCCGGTCCACCACGCTCGCGGCGCCACCGCCGGTGGTAGTCACGACCGCAACGCGCGCGGCACGCGCGAGATTCGGCGGAGTGCGTCCGGAAAGGAGCGGCGCGATCTCGATGAGCGTCTCGAGCATATCCACTCGCACGATGCCGCAGTCACGGAAATAGGCGTCGAGCGCGGCGTCCTCGCCGGCGAGCGCGCCCGTGTGCGAGCGCGCAAGCGCGGCGCCGAGCTGCGAACGACCGAGCTTGTAAGCGACCACGGGTTTCCCCGCGGCATGGGCTTTGCGCGCGGCCGCGGCGAGGTTCGCGCCATCGCGTATCGTTTCGAGAAACAACAGGATCACCCTCGTTCCGGGATCTTCGGCGAGCAGTTCGACCAGCTCCGCTATCCCGAGGTCGGCCTCGTTTCCGACCGAGACGAGCTTGGCGAAGCCCAAGCCCCGCACCGCGCCGCGCGAGAGGACGGTTCCGAGCATCGTTCCACTCTGCGATACGAAGCTCGTCGTCCCCGCGGGCAAGGCGTCGATCTCGAGCACGGCGTTGACGGTGAGGGCGAGGCGACCGGGAACGTCGACGAGCCCCATGCTGTTCGGGCCCAGCACGCGCACGCCGAGTGTTTTCGCGCGCGCGATGAGCCGCGCCTGCCGCACCGCCCCATCGGCGCCCGCGTCGGCGAAGCCGTCGCTGAAAATGGTCGCGACAGGCACGCCGCGCGCGCCGCACTCCTCGATCGCACGCTCGACCGAATCGCCGGGGGTCATGATGAAGGCGTGGTCGATTCCAGCGGGCGCCTCGGCGAGGCTGCGATAGGCGCGCTCACCGAGCACTTCGCTCCGCGACGCGTTGATCGGGACGATGCGTCCCGCGTAGCCGTGCTTGCGCAGGAAGCGCAAGGGGCGCGCG
>JBGPTG010000072.1:0-12215 GCA_041490545.1 Gammaproteobacteria bacterium | reverse complement strand
CGGCCAAGCGCCGGTCGTCATCGGCGGCCAGACCTTCTCCGCCCCGCAGCAGCTGCGCAACCAGTTCGATTTCTCCTTCGCCGACGTCTCCTGGCGCTGGCGTAAGTTCTTCGACGGGCGCGCGCTGGGTTTGGAAGTGCTCGCGGGACTGGGCAACGCCCGGCTCGACCTCGCGGTGTCCTCGACGGCGCAGCAGGCCTCCGAATCCTTTTCCACTCAGGGACCGCAAGCCGGAGCCGGACTCCTCTGGCGCCTGCAGCCTGGCACGAGCCTGCAGGCACGCGTCAGCGGATTCGTCTCGGCATCGGGCCGGGGTGTCAACGAGGCGGTGCGCAGCGAGCTGTCGCTCGCGCAGGTGCTGCACGAAAATCTGGGCGTGCGCGTGGGCTTCTCGTCCTGGGAGGTGAAAGGCCAGGGGCAGGACGGGATTTCCGATTTTCGCCTGCGCTTTTCCGGCCCGTCGCTGATGCTGGAGATGAACTTCCGCCCGTAGCCCGCCGGCGGCCTCAGCCGCCGCCCAGCAGAAACTCCTTCACGATGGCGATCTGGTCGGCGTGGATCAGCGTCGGCGCGTGGCCGACGCCGGGAATCTCGACCACCTTGGCGCGCGGGCCGCGCGCGGCCATCTTCCCGGCCGTTTCCCGCATCAGCAGGTCCGACTGCTCGCCGCGCAGCACCAGTGTCGGGCAGCGTATCGGGTCGTAGTAGCTCCACAGATCGAGGTCCTTGTCCGACAGCTCGGCGTTGAAGGGCACCGCGAGCGCCGGGTCGTAGTGCATGCGCAGCGACCCGTCCGCGTTCCTGCGCACCACGTGCTCGGTGAGAAAGCGCCATTCGGCGTCGGTGTGCGGACCGAAGGACGCGCTGGTTGCGCGCACCAGCTGTTCGGCCGCTTCGATGGTCGGAAGCGGCGGCACCTTGCCGAGATACGAGGCGATGCGCTCGAGCGAGACCGCGGTGAGCACCGGCCCGACGTCGTTCAGCACGAGGCGTGTAATGGGCGAGTCGTTCATCGCGGCGATTGCCATCCCGATCAGCCCGCCGAGGGAAGTGCCGACCCAGTGCACCGATTCCACGTCGAGGCGCGCGATCAGCGTCACCATGTCGAAGGTGTAGGTCGGCACCGCGTATTCCATAGGGTTCTCGAGCCAGTCGGAGTCGCCGCGCCCGGCCACGTCGGGACAGATCACGCGGTAGCGCGAGGCGAGCGCTGCCGCCAGAAAATCGAAATCGCGCGAGCAGCGCGTCAGGCCGTGCACGCACACCAGTACGCGCGGATTGTCGGGATCGCCCCATTCGAGATAGGACATGCGGTGCAGGCTGCCCGCGCTCGCGCATTGCACCCTGCGGCGGCGGAAGGGTTCGCTCGCGCCGGCGCTCATGAAACCTCGCGCAGCCACACGCGCCGCAGCAGGCCGGGGATCCAGCGCGAGGCTTCGCCGAAGGTTGCGAACGCGAAGCCGTCGGCGGCGGGCTCGAGCACCTTGCGCAGCTTTTCCGAGCGCAGGTTGGCAGCGACTACCGGGTATCCGTACGCCTGGAAACGCGTTCGCTCGACCGCGGTCTCCTCGGGCGGGCTCTCGTCGAACCAGATCCACTCGCCGGTGAATCCTTTCGCCAGGCGGTCGAGCTCGCGCAGCTCGTCAGCGGCGATCGGCTCGCTCGGGACAAGCTCGGTGTACTGCGTGCCCCCGGCGTCGGCGATCCAGCGCTCGGCCCATTCGGCCTCGACGCCGTCGGAAGCGCGCAGTTCGCACGACTCCCCGGAGCCCGACACGCGGAAGAAGGCGTGCTGCCCGGTGGCGATCGCGTAGCCGAGCCAGGCGTCGCGCCAGGGCGCACAGGCGAGCGCGAGCTGCAGCCTGCCATCGGCGCCTGCGCGCACGTCCTGCAGTGCGGTCCCCGCGGCGTGGACCTGCGCCGACTGCTCGCGCAGCACGCCGTTCTGGATGATGGCGCGGCCGCTGCGGCCGGTGGCGGCGTCGCTCCAGTCGACCTCGATGCTCAAGTCGGGAAAATCCCGCGAAGACTCGACGAACGGTGGAAACGGAATGCCCCCCTTCAGCCTGAACTCGTATTCGAGTTGCGCATCGACGTGCCGCTCGCGGTACGCGCCGGCGCCCTCCTCCTCGAGCCGCTCGTTGACGCCGCGCCGGTATTCGCGCAGCAGCGCGGGATCGCCCTTGACGACGATGGTGGCGGTGAGATTCACGGCACGAAGTATAACCAACGATCAGGCCTGTCATCAGCGCTCGTGCCAGTAGCGCCGCGAGCGCTCGCGCTCGGCGAGGATCTCGACGCCTTCGGCGCGAAAGCGCAGCTGCACGGCTCCGCCTGAGTCGGTGCGCAGCAGCGCGCTGCCCGCGTCGCGGTAGCGCGCGAGCACGTCCTCGCGCGGATGCCCGAAGCGGTTGCGGTAGCCGACCGCGAACACCGCCCAGCGCGGCGCGACTTGCCTGATGAATTCCACGGTCGAGGAACTGGCGCTGCCGTGGTGCGGCACGAGCAGCGCCTCCGCGGTCAGCAACTGCGGCGCGCGCTGCAGCAGCTCGCGCTCGGCCGCGCGCTCGATATCGCCGGTGAGGAGCACGCGGCCGCCCGGTGACTCTATCCTCAACACGCAGCTGCGGTTGTTCGCCCGTATCCTGTGCCCGGCGGGTGGCTCGTCCAGCGGATGCAGGAACGCGAACGTCACGCCATCCCACGCCCATCGCTTTCCCGCCAGGCAAGGCAGGCGCCAGGTGGGCGCCTCGAGCACCGCGTGCTCCGGGGGCAGCGACGCCCAGACCATTCCGACCGGAATCGCGTCGAGCACCGAGCCGGCACCGCCGGCATGGTCGTTGTCGTCGTGCGAGACGACCAGCGCATCCAGCCCGGCCACGCCCTCGCTGCGCAGATAGGGAACGATGACGCGGCTGCCGCTGTCGGCGGAGGCATTGAACGCGGGACCCGCGTCGTACAAGAGCGTGTGCTTCTCGGTGCGCGCGACCACCGCGAGTCCCTGCCCCACGTCGAGCACGGTGAGCCAGAGCTCGCCCGGCTTGGGGCCCGGCGGCGACACCGCGAAGAGCGGCAGGAGGAGCAGTGCGCCGAGCGCTCGCGCCGGAAATCCGCGTGGCAGGAGCATCCAGAGGATGCCGATGAGCGCGAGCGGCAGCGTCCACGGCGCCGGGACGTGCTGGTGCCACACGGCGCCCGGTAACTGCGCCAGCCACTCGAGCAGCCGCATGAGCCATTCCATCAGCACGTGCGCGAGCTCAAGTATCCAGTCGAGCGGAAGCACCGCGCCGGCGAGCGCGAGCGGAGCGATCACCAGGCTGACGAGCGGGATCGCCACCGCATTGGCGAGCGGCGATACCAGCGACACCTGCTGGAACAATACGAGCAAGAGCGGCGCAAGGCCGAGCGTGACCGCCCATTGCACCCGCCCCCACTGCGCGAGCCAGTGCGCAGGCGCGCCGCGGGCGCCGGCGATGTAGAAAATCACCGCCACCGCGGCGAACGATAACCAGAAACCCGGCGACAGCACCGCCCAGGGATCGAGCAAGAGAACCACGAGCAGCGCCGCTGCGAGCACGCGCGAGGCGCTCGTCAGCCATCCCAGCCACAGCGCCGCCGCCACCACCCCGACCATGTAGAGCGTGCGCTGCGCGGGAACCGCGAATCCCGAGAGCAGGCAGTAGGCGAGCGCGGCGAGGAAGCCGGCGAGCGCCGCGGCCTTTTGCGCGGGCAGCCGGAGGACGAGGCGCGGAATCCTGCGCCAGACGAAGGAGACGAACGCGGCGAAGAGACTCGCGACCATGGTGACGTGCAGGCCGGAAATCGACATCAGGTGGCTTACGCCGGTGCGTGCGAAGAGCTGCCACTCCTCGGCGTCGATGGCGCGCTGGTCGCCGATCGCCAGGGCGATGAGCACGCCGGCGAAGGGTTTCTCGGGAAGCGCGGCGAGGAACCGGTCGCGTACCGCCTGGCGCAGGCGCTCGATCGCGTACGCGGGGCGCGGCACGAATTCGGCGAGCCGTTCCGGCTTGTCCCGCGCAAGCGCGTCGGAGGCGGCACGCGCAGAGGGCAGCCTCACGTAGCCGGTGGCGCGGATGCTGCGCTCTAGCAGCCAGGCCTCGTAGTCGAAACCGTGCGGATTGACGCTGCCGTGAGGGCGGCGCAGGCGCACCGTGAAGCGCCAGCGCTCGCCGGCGCGCAGCGGCGGCGCCTGTAGAGCGTTTTCGCCGATGGGACCGGCGTACCAGGAAAGCGCGATGCTCCGCGGCACGCCGGCAAGCGGAGACTCGACGTCGAAGTCGAAGCGCACGCCGCGCTCGAACTCCTGGGGCAGGCTGGCGACGACGCCGGTGACGGGTACATCGCGGCCTTCGAGCCGCGCATCCAGGCGGTCGGCGACGCGAAGATCGGCGAGGAACGCGGCCCAGGAGAATCCGAAGATCGTGAATGCGCAGAACGCGAGGACCGCCGTGAGCGGCGCGATGCGCTTCGAAACCCAGGCCACGGCGAGCAGCGCGCACGCAGCCACAAGCCCGGCGGCGAGCCACGGCATCGCCGGGAGATCCGGCTGCCACTGCAGCAGCCAGACACCGAGCGCGAAGCCCAGCGCGGCGAGTCTCATCGGCGGCCGGCGGGTAAGTCCATCCGTCGATTAACGGTCGAAGCTCGCGAAGGTTGATATGCTTGTCCGCCATGCCCCGAAAATTTTTCCGCAAATACCTGCCGGACCCCGAGCGCATCCGTCAGCACCGGTACCTCGCGCGTTTCGGCACGCTGCTGCAGCACCCCAACCTGTGGCACCTCAACCGGCGATCGGTGTCGGGCGGCGTGGCGGCAGGCATGTTCGCCGGCCTGGTGCCAGGCAGCAACCCGGTGCAGTTCGCCGCCGGGGCGCTGCTCGCGATCGTGTTCCGCGTCAACCTGCCCGTTGCGGTGGTGGTCACGCTGTATACGAACCCGTTCACCATCGTGCCGCTGTACGTCATCGCTTATGGAATCGGCGCGTTAATCGTCCCAAGCGACGGAGCGACGTTGACCCATGCGCCCGGGATCGATTGGTCGCACTTGGGCGTTTCGATACAGGTTTACTTCGACTGGGTGCTGTCGCTTGGCAAGCCGCTCGCGGTCGGACTGCTGGTGCTCGCAACGGGACTCGCCGTCGCGGGCTACGTATTCGTCCAGATCGCCTGGCGCGCATACGTGATACTTGCGTGGCGAAGGCGCCGGCGGCGACGCGTGGAAGGGACTCGGGGTAGGTAACGCTTTACAGATGCTTTACAGACCGGCGATGTGTCAACTAAATTGTCAGCTATTCTTTCAACCAATTCACGTTAAGGTGTAGGCCGACCGCGAGATGACTACTGCGTTCGTCGGAATCATCAAGTGCAGCGTAAAGAGCGAACTGGAGAAGCTGTGCAAGGCTTCGACAATCACGATGTCAGAGTTCGTGGACTTCATCGTTGTTTGCAAAGCTGGTCTGACCCCCCTCAACCATACGATGCACTATGTCGACTTCGTCCCGCAGGAGGTGGAGGAGAAGGAGGACGATTGGAAGATCCTGAACGCTGATGCGGCGGCTCAAGCATCGAAGGAAGGGCAGAAGGCGCTGCGCCGGCTATTCAAATCGCACGGGAAGCGGCAGTATCGCGTCGGGCACATGTTCTTCTCCAAGGAACTTTCCCCCCAATTCGTGAGTGGCACTTTGTCTTCTTCGAAGTGAATGAGCTTCGAGCTAGAGACAACCACTGGGAAATGGGGCCGCATGTCCATCTAACCAATTACTTATGGCCCAGCCTTTACTGTCAACAAGTCTGGGAAGAGTTTGTCCGCGCGAAAGTCTTCCCGAAAGCAAAACTTCACTTGTCCTGCATCGATGAAAAGCGCAGAAACGCCTAGCCCTTCCGTCGAGTGGGCACACAACGGCGGGGCACGTTTGCGCGCTCTCTCAAGATCAGCCGCGCCGTTGTGTGCCGCTCACGTCAAACGTTTGGGCATCGAAGGAAGGTGTCGGTGCATGAGTCTGCGTCTCTTCCTCATAGCTGTACTCGTCCTGACTTGCCAAGTAGCAGTCGCTGCGCCCCCGAAGAAGCTATTCGATGCCACCCTGGAAGATGTGCAAGGTGGAGGACGTGTCTTGAACGTGATCTTCTACAGGAAGCTGCCACCCCCAGCCGTCGTCGACAAGATTCTCCGAGAGTCCCTCGACCACGCCATCTTTATCGACCCGTCAGTCGATATTCTTGCCATGGCATTTCTCGGCAATGATACCTTGAACAGCAATCAGCATTCCGGTTCACTGGTCTACAAGGCTGGCCAGAAAATGGTAGTGACGTTCGACGAATATCAAGGCGTCACGACCACGACTTCGACTACGGGCAGTTATTTCGTGGCGGTTCAGGAAGACAAGACTTTCGCTGGAATAAAGCCTGAGAAGAAGTGGTTGTCCGTAACGATCGTATTTCCCAAGCAGCCGACCCGGGACACTGCGTACAACGCGATCATCGCGGAGACTCAGAAGCTTGCTGCGAAGGAGCTTGACGTCAATCTGTATGTGAGCATCGGGGACCAGAAGGTAAAGACCTCATGGCAGCAGATGCGAGACAAAGACGGCGCATACGTGTTCGCCGAGTACAGCGCGATGAGCAAGAAGCTCATGCGCAAGGGTCAACTGCTCAAACAACTTCCTTGAACAAAAACGTAGAGGAGGGAACGAAATGCTCAAGATCAAGTGCACTTTTCTAATTCTGATACTGGTGATGGGGCCGACGGGCGTGCACGCCGCGCTGATTTGCAAGGTGCAGAAGCCAGGTTTGCTATTGTGGTGAAGACGGGGAAGAGCGACGAGTACTCCTCGTTAATGGCTAAGAATATGACCGACGAAGTGGTGAGGTGTTGCGCGGCGTGCATCGTTTATCCTGGGACGAAAGTCATCATTACCGACCAGGGGGTTGCAAAGCACAGGATTCGGGTGATCGAGGGAGAATCCCGCGGGTGCGTGGGTGAATTGCCCCGCGAGTGGGTGAAAAACTGCGAATAGCCAGACAATCCTGTCCATCGAATGAGTTTTGAAAGGTGCCCTTTCTATCGCGTCGGCCATGGGGTCGAACAAGACCATGCAGCCGACGCGCGATAAAGCCGTGCGCGGCTGATGGCTGGCGTTATGCGACGCAATACCCGAGGGTGACCTTGTGCCACCAAAGGTAAGGGAACTTGTTGCCGACCTTGAACGGGCGGGCTTCATGGACCGCGGCGGGAAAGGCAGTCACCGAAACTTTGTGCACCCAAGAGTTTCTAAACCGATCACAATATCGGGGGCGCTTGGCGACGACGCAAGGCATTATCAGATCCGCGCAGTGAAGCGAGCTGTCGAGGAGTCAAAATCATGAAGGAAAGTGCAAGGTACGCGAAGATCGTCGAATGGTCGGAGGAAGACCAGTGCTTTGTCGGGAGTTCTCCGGGTCTCATTTACGGTGGGTGCCACGGTACGGACGAAAAAGCTGTCTTCGACCAACTGTGCCAGGTCGTGGAGGAAGCAATTGCGCTTTATCACCAGGATGGGAAACCTCTCCCTCCGCCGACATCGGGCCGCGACTTCGCCAACAAGATGCAGAACGTCGCATAAGGGCGCAGTGCACTGAAAGCGCGCACTTAAGCACTATGCCGACTGACTTCCCATGAAAACACCGACCAAAAAGTTTGTTGTCTGCCTGAAGAACAAAGGCTACGAGGTTTCGCTGGAGCCCCGAAAGATCTATCAGGTGCTTCCAGATCCCGACGCCGCGAGGCATCGGCAATTGCGCGTGATCGATGAGTCGGGAGATGATTATTTGTACCCGGCGAACTACTTCTCTCCGATCGATCTTCCTCTACCCATCCGTAAGGCAGTATTGGCTTCCGTCTAACCGCGCGTTCGAAAACGGACACGCCAGAAAGTGGCGCGCCGTTCAACAGCGGACTTTGAGGCTCATTTATGGCAGCGTGGTTAATTCCCGCACTAAAGGCAGCCCTGCCTCACATCGGCACGATCATTTCAGCCGCCGCGCCGGTATTCACCAGGAAGAATGCCGATGCGGTCGCCAATCAGACGTTGTTGCTGCAACAGCAGATCACCGAGCTTCAATCCGCAGCGTCTGAGAACGCGGCGCACATCAAGGAACTGGCGGAGCAATTGCAAAGCACGGTGGCAGCCCTGGAACAAGCCGCTTCGATTGCAGAAGCGAAGCTCCGCCGGGCGCTCTTGCTCTGCGTTGCCTCGACGGCCGTATCCGCAATCTCCATAGGCATCGTGCTGGTTCTCGTTTTCGGGCGATGAGTCTGGCAACTTCGGTCAACAATCTCGCGCGCCGGCGCGTAGGTGCGGGCGTTCGGCGTCACCAAGCGAACATCGTCGCGGAGGGGTAGGATTCAGCCATGAAATTCGCGACTGGAAGAATAGTAGAGGGCAAGGTCGTCCTAGAAGGCGAACCCCTGGCCGAAGGCTCTGTCGTCACTGTTGTCGCTAACGAAGACGACGAGGCCTTTGACGTATCCCCTGAAGATGAACGCTCGCTCCTTGCGGCGATCGCCCAGGCCGAGCGCGGTCAGGTCGTCTCCTGGGAAGAGCTACGGGAGCAGCTGCGCCGCTTCGGGTGAGTACCCCGCTGCGAATCGAGATCACGGAGGACGCTCGAATCCAGATCGCGGCTGCCGCGGCGTGGTGGGCTGAAAACAGGCCCTCTGCTCCCGGAGCGGTCCGCGAAGATCTCGACCGCATCCTTGGTCTGCTTTCTGTGCAACCCGCCATGGGTACGAAAGCGCGCCGAGTGGCGTTGTCGGGAGTTCGGCGCGTCACGCTTTCTCGAATCCGGTACTACGTGTACTACCGCGTAGCCAACGACGCCCTTCACGTTCTTGCCCTTTGGCACACCAGTCGAGGCCGAGGGCCGAACCTATGAGCGGGGTGAGATGGGCTAAGACTTATCCCTCCCGCGCAAGCACCCCGTCCTGCAGCCGCATCACGCGGTGCGCCTTTGCCGCGAGCGCGGGCTCGTGCGTGACGATGACGAAGCTCGTGCGGTGCACGCGGTTCAACTCCAGCATCAGCTCGAATACTCCCCCAGCAGGGTTTCGGTCGAGGTTACCGGTGGTGCCAGGTTTCATGTTACCGGGACATGCCCCCGCCGCAGAAACCCGCGAGCTATCGGACTGCCTTGACGACGTCTCCGGGCTTGAAGCCCTCCCCGGAAACCACAGAAGCTTCTGAAACCCGCTCATTCTGGTGGCGAATAACCCGTATCACCCCTACCTGGGTTTCTTGCCGACCGAGCACCTTGCCGCTATCGGGGTCACGAAGTTCTCTCCCCGGCCGAAAGACGCCCAGTTCCGAATTCTCGGAAATACGAGATCTTGTACCGGCGCGAATCATCACCGACTTGCCTTCGCTCAGAAGTACCTTGCCGCGAAACGGCTCACTTCCGAGTCTGGCGACCATCTTGTTCAGCGCCTTGGCAAGAGCATCGCGGAGTGCTTCATCGCGCAAGCCCGGATCGAAACTCGAACTGGCGCCCAGCCCCAATGAGCCCGTGGTCGTCTTCTTGTAGATCCCGGCACCGGATTCTGCGACGAGCGTCTTCCCCGTCTCGACGTCCACCAGAGCATAGTCCACGGTAACCTTGGCCACGCGGGTTTTCCTTTGATAGAGAACCGCGTCGACGCCCTCGTCCACTTCAGAGTAAGCCGTAATCGCACCGGACAGGCGGAAATCGATGGCGTCGAATCCCTCATTGGCCCGTTTCTCTCCGGCTTTCACTATCCCGGACTTCTCAAGCGAAATCAGATTCTGCTGAGTTGCAATTTCACTCTTCTCCAGGAGGATGACCTGAAGGCCCGCCTGCACAAACTGGGTTCGCAGGATAGTGGTCGCGGCCTCTCCGATACCGAGAACCTTTGACGGTGTTCTATTTTCAAAGGTCAGGATTCCGACGACATAATCCGGACCTGCGTAAGCGGCGCCAGCCTCGGAAAGCCGGCGGGTCTCTCCGGTGAGCGTCGTATCGTCCTTGACCTCTCCCCCGGTCGTAGTCGTACAGGCATTGAGGCTGACAGACAGAAGCGGCGCCGCAAATGCAATCACGAGAAATCTAATCGTGCTTGTCGACATGACTCGCCCTCCACGCCTTACGGTTGAAGCGCTCAACAACGGGCCCTATGGGGCCTCTGTGGTGCGGCGCCAGTGGGAATTGCACAAAACAAACGCTTGTAAAAATCGACTCCTTGACGAGGAGGAGGAGGAGGAGGGACAGCTTGAGATGGAGGCCCCCCCTGAGCTTGCTTCGGTGGAAAGACCTCCTGCCAACCGTAGGCTTGATACTGCCATAGCCTTTCGCCGGTTTCGACTTCGTGAATCACGAAAATAGCCTCCGACTCGATCTTGTTCTGGAAAAAGTCCACTCGGGCAAACTTCTTTACGACTCCCGTCACAACCGCGTCTACTTTCAGAGTTTTTCCAATCTCCGGAATGACATTGTCCGAAATCTGCTCGCCGAGGGAAATTCCAAACCGACTGGAAAGTACCTGATCAACCTGGTCTTGCTCCAGGGCGATGTATCCCTTGTCCAGAAGGTCTTCATGCATCGTCTTGCGCACGGAGCGTGCCGCGGGCACGGAATTGGTTTCGTTGACAAAAGGCAGCACCGCAATGGTTCGAGGCGGCGTAATTCCGGCAGGATATAGAACAACGGGCGCAATAGTCTCACACCCGGAAATCAACAATGCGCACACCACACTGGCCGGAAGCAACCGATGGTATTTAGCTCCCCAGCTTTGCTGTCGCATTTCGAGAATCTCCCAAGGACAGTTCGAAGCTTCGCAATATCCTACACCTCGCAGAGGGAAGCCGGCTTGGGTGCCGCTTGCTCGAATATGCCGACCATGCTGCGCTGGGCAAATTGCGCTCAGCCTTCGGGTACAAGTACCCCGTCCTGCAGCCGCATCACGCGGTGCGCCTTTGCGGCGAGCGCCGGCTCGTGCGTGACGATGACGAAACTCGTGCGGTGCACGCGGTTCAACTCCAGCATCAGCTCGAACACGCCCCCGGCGGTATGGCGGTCGAGGTTGCCGGTGGGTTCGTCTGCGAGCACGCACGCAGGCCGGGTGACCAGGGCACGCGCCAGCGCCGCGCGCTGGCGCTCACCGCCGGAGAGTTCGCCCGGCGTGTGGTCGAGACGCTCCCCCAGTCCCACTTCCTTGAGGATCTCCGCGGCCGCGGCCTGCGCCTCATCCTGCGGCATGCGCCGGATGAAGAGCGGCATCGCGACGTTCTCCAGCGCGGTGAATTCCATCAGCAGATGGTGGAACTGGTAGACGAACCCGAGCGAGCGGTTGCGCACCTTCCCCCGCTCGGCGTCCGACAGGCTCTGCATCGGCCGCCCCAGCACGTCCACCTCGCCCGAACTGGCCGCGTCGAGCCCGCCGAGAAGGTGCAGCAGCGTGCTCTTGCCCGAGCCCGAGGCGCCGACGATCGCGACTATTTCCCCCTCTTCGACTTTCAGCGATACGCCCTGAAGCACGCGCACGGCTTCCCTTCCTTCGCGGAAAGTCTTGCGCAGATCTCGGCACGCCAGCACTTCACTCATAGCGCAGCGCTTCGGCCGGATTCACCCGCGAAGCCCGCCAGCTCGGGTACAGCGTCGCCACCAGCGACAGCCCGAGCGACACCAGCGTGATCACCAGCACGTCGCCGCGCTGCAGGTCGGAGGGCAGCTCGCTGATGTAGTACACCTCGCGAGACAGGAACTGCATGTTGAACAGCCGCTCGAGGAAGGGCACCACCACGTCGATGTTGAGCGCGAGCACGACGCCGCCGGCCACGCCGATCAGCGTGCCGATGACGCCGATGAGCGCCCCCTGGACGATGAAGATCTTCATGATGCCGCCCGGGCTCGCGCCGAGCGTGCGCAGGATGGCGATGTCGGGCTGCTTGTCGGTGACCGCCATCACCAGGGTGGAGACGATGTTGAACGCGGCCACCGCGACGATCAAAAGCAGGATGATGAACATGACGTTCTTCTCGATCTGCACCGCGCGGAAAAAATTGGCGTGGCTGCGGGTCCAGTCGGAAATGTAGATGTCGCCGCGCAGCCGCGTCATCAGGTCCCGCGCCACCTCGCGCGAGCGGAAAAGGTCGTCGAGCTTGAGCCTCACGCCGGACACGCGATCTTCCATGCGGTAGAGCTTCT
>JBGPTG010000071.1:0-12257 GCA_041490545.1 Gammaproteobacteria bacterium | reverse complement strand
CTCCACGACCTCCACGACCTCCACGACCGCGGTGGCCTCCGCGACCGCCCCGGGCGAGGCGGCCCCAGGCGAGGCGGGAACGGAATCCAAGTCCGCGCCCGACGCGGACGCGCAGTCGCAGCAGCACCGCGCTGCCTGACCCGACGCATCGTGAGCAGCCAGGATACGTTCATCTCCCATCTGGTCGAGCTGCGCGACCGGCTGCTGCGCGCCATTCTCGCCGTGATCGTCGTGTTCCTGTGCCTGTTTCCCTGGGCAAGGGATCTCTACGCGATTCTCGCGCAACCGCTCGTCGCCGCGCTGCCCGCGGGCGGGCAGATGATCGCGACCGATGTCGTCGGCGTCTTCCTGGTTCCCGTCAAGGTGGCGTTTCTGGTGGCGTTCGTCATCGCTCTGCCGTACGTCCTGTACCAGACTTGGGCTTTCGTGGCGCCGGGCCTTTACGCGCACGAGAAGCGCCTGGTGTTACCCCTGGTGGCGGCAAGTTGGGTTCTGTTCCTGGTCGGGATGGCGTTCGCGTATTTCCTGGTGTTTCCGGTCGTGTTCAAGTTCATGGCCTCGATGGCGCCGGAGGGTGTCGCCTGGATGACCGACATCGACAAGTACCTGTCTTTCGCCCTGACCACGTTCGTCGCGTTCGGCGTGACTTTCGAGGTCCCGGTGGTGGTCATCGTGCTGGTGCGCGCGGGCCTGGTCTCGATCCAGAAGTTGAAGGAGATCCGGCCCTACGTGATCGTGGGCGCGTTCGTGATCGGCGCGATTTTCACGCCCCCGGACGTGATCTCCCAGGTGATGCTCGCGGTACCGCTGTGGGTGCTCTACGAGTTGGGCATCGTGTTCGCGCGGTTCGTGGTCAAGCCCTCCGGCGCAAACGCCCCTGGCGATGACATGGACCGCAGCGGGGCGGAGCAGAAATAGGCGAGGGCCGGCGCCGGCTTTAGCGTTGCCGCTGGGTCGGCCGCTTGCCGACGGCGATCTGTATCTCCATGTCCTTGTTGTCGCGCCGCAGTCGTATGGAGGCCGGTTTTCCAGGCACTAGAGCGGCTACCAGGTTAAGCATAGAGTTCGGATCCTTGACCGGACTGCCTTCGATCGCAAGCAGAATGTCACCGGGCTTGAGGCCGGCACGGTCCGCGGGCCCGCCGCGCAGGATCCCGGCGAGAAGCACGCCGTTGGTCGAGCCCAGCCGGAACGAATCGGCGGTCTCCGGCGTGATTTCCTGCGCTTCGACGCCGATCCACCCGCGGGTCACGCTGCCGGTCTGGATGATTTGCTCCATGACCTGCTTGGCGCTCGACGCCGGTATGGCAAAACCGATGCCGAGCGATCCGCCCGAGCGCGAGTAGATCGCGGTATTGATACCGACGAGATTGCCCGCCGTGTCGATGAGCGCCCCGCCCGAATTACCGGGATTGATCGCCGCGTCGGTCTGGATGAAGTTCTCGAAAGTATTGATGCCGAGCTGGCTGCGCCCGAGCGCGGACACGATTCCCATGGTCACCGTCTGGCCGACCCCGAAAGGATTGCCGATCGCGAGCACCACGTCCCCCACGCGTAGCGCGTCGGCGTCGCCGAAAACGATCGCCGGAAGCGGAACGCCCTCGACCTGCAGCACCGCGATGTCGGTTTCCGGGTCAGAACCGACGGCCTTCGCCTTGAATTTCTTGCCATCGGCGAGCGCCACTTCGATCTCGTCGGCCGCTTCGACGACGTGGTGATTGGTGAGGATGTATCCCTTGGAGCTGACGATCACGCCCGAGCCCAGGCTCGCCGCGCGCTGCGGCTCGTCGAGCCGGTCGCCGAAGAAATGCCGGAACAGGGGATCGTCGAGGAACGGGTGGCGCGGGGACTTGATTTCCTTGCTGGTGAAGATGTTCACCACGGCGGGAACGGCCTTGCGGACGGCGTCGCTGTAGGAGGTCGCCCGCGCGCCCGAGCCCGACGCGCCAGTGGCCTGACGCAATTCCACGACCTGGGCGCCACCGATCGGGCGCCCCAGCCATTCAGGCTTGAGCGTGGCGACGACGAACAGCACGCTGACCGCGATCGTCGCGGTCTGGGCAAAGGTGAGCCAAATCTTGCGCATGAATTTTTTTTGCAACCGCGTCGCCGGATGCCAGGGTGCTTTCGTGGCATCGCACCGAGAAGTGCCCGGCGCGCAGTTTTCCCTGAACCACGATTATTGCCTAAACGTTTCGCTCGCGAAACCGATTCTTCGGCAGGGAGGCATTTTCGGGCAGCGCGCAGGCGACTGAGCTGCTGCGAGGTTTCGGCGCCGCGCTGCACCGACGGGGTGCAGGATTTCACATTAGAATCAATAGATTAGACTGAAAAATTTGGTGTAGCACGTGGCCCTTCGGTATAATCGCCTATTTTTTCAACATCCTCCTTCCAGAGCGGATTCCATGAGCGACAACGCCGACGTCAATCGAACTCGCCGAACCATCGTTATCGCGAGCGCCTGCACCGGTGGTGCGGTCGCGGTCGCCGCCGCCGTGCCTTTCGCTGCGTCGATGATGCCTTCGGAACGCGCCAAGGCTATGGGCGCGGCTGTCGAAGCCGACATCGGCCAGCTCGCGCCCGGCGAGATGGCAACGTTCGAATGGCGCGGACAGCCGGTCTGGGTGGTGAGGCGCACGCCGGAGATGCTCGAAGAGATCAAGAAGACCGACACCAAGGTGGCCGATCCCATGAGCGAGAGAAAGAAGAGCGAGCTCACGCCCGAATACGCGAGGAACGAGTACCGCTCGATCAAGCCCGAGTACCTGGTGGTCGTCGGGATCTGCTCGCACCTTGGCTGTTCCCCGCAGTCGCGCTTCAAGCCGGGCACTGAAGCTTTCGAGCACGACTGGACCGGCGGCTTCTACTGCCCCTGCCACGGCTCGCTCTTCGATCTCGCGGGCCGGGTCTACAAGAACAAGCCCGCGCCGGACAACCTCAAGGTGCCCCCGCATACCTACCTGTCCGACACGCGCATCCTGATCGGCGAAGACAGGAAAGGAGCCTGACGAGATGGCTGCTGCCGACAAACAACCGGTCGCCGTCACCGGCGTGGGGCGTCTAAACGCCCCATTGAGCGGATTGCTCACCTGGATCGATCAGCGCTTCCCGCTGATGGAGAACTGGCGCTCGCATCTTTCGGAGTACTACGCGCCGAAGAACTTCAATTTCTGGTACTACTTCGGCTCGCTCGCGATGCTGGTGCTGGTGATCCAGATCGTCACCGGCATCTTCCTCACCATGAACTACAAGCCCGACGCCGCCCAGGCGTTCGCGTCGGTCGAGTACATCATGCGCGAGGTGCCATGGGGATGGTGGATCCGCTACATGCACTCGACGGGCGCCTCGGCGTTCTTCATCTGCGTGTACCTCCACATGTTCCGCGGGCTGCTCTACGGGTCGTATCGCAAGCCGCGCGAACTGCTCTGGATTTTCGGCGTGATCATCTTCCTGTGCCTGATGGCCGAGGCCTTCTTCGGCTACCTGCTGCCGTGGGGGCAGATGTCGTACTGGGGCGCGCAGGTGATCGTGAACCTGTTCGATGCGATCCCCATCATCGGACCCGACCTCGCCATCTGGATCCGCGGCGACTACGTGGTGTCGGATGCCACGCTCAACCGGTTCTTCGCCTTCCACGTGATCGCCGTGCCGCTGGTGCTGCTCGGGCTGGTCGTGGCGCACCTGCTGGCTCTGCACGAAGTCGGCTCGAACAACCCGGACGGCGTCGAGATCAAGAAGACGAAGGATCCGCGGACCGGCAGACCGCTCGACGGTATCCCGTTTCATCCCTACTACACCGTGAAGGATAGCTTTGGCGTGGTCGTGTTCCTGATCGTGTTTTCGATTGTGGTGTTCTTCGCTCCCGAGGTTGGCGGCTACTTTCTCGAACACAACAACTTCCTTCCCGCCGATCCCCTGAAGACGCCGCAGCACATTGCGCCGGTGTGGTACTTCACGCCGTACTACTCTATCTTGCGCGCCACCACCGAGAATTTCATGTGGGTGCTGGCCCTCGGAACGATCGGTCTCGCGGCGCTCATTATCGGGAGCGTGAAGAACGGCGCAGTAAGGATCTGCGTCGCCGCGCTCGCCGCGGTGCTCGTGGCCGGGTTCTTCACCCTCGATCCCAAGGTGTGGGGCGTGGTGCTCATGGGGACCGCGGTGATGGTGTTCTTCCTGCTGCCCTGGCTCGACCAGAGTCCGGTCAAGTCGATCCGCTACAAGGGACCGCTCACCAAGATCGCGCTCGCGCTCTTCGTCATGGCATTTTTCGTGCTCGGTTACCTCGGCACCGAGACGGTGACCGAAGGGCGCACGCTGGCCGCGCAGGTCGGCACGGCCGTGTATTTCCTGTTCTTCTTCCTCATGCCCTGGTACTCGAAGATGGACAGCTGTCGGCCCGAGCCTGAAAGGGTGACCGGAAAATGAAGAAAATCATCGCAGCAGTTTTTTTTGCCGCCCAGGCAGCGCTCGCCGCCGAGGAATCGGTCCGGCTCGACACTGCGCCGATCGACCCGCGCGACGTCGCCAGCCTTCAGGCCGGCGCCCGGACGTTCGTCAACTACTGCCTGAACTGCCATTCGGCCGCGATGATGCGTTACAGCAAGCTGCTCGACCTGGGGCTGACCGAGCAGCAGATCAAGGACAACCTGCTGTTCACCGCCGAGAAGGTCGGCGAGCTGATGACCGTCTCGATAACGAAAAAGGACTCCAAGGAGTGGTTCGGTGCCGCGCCGCCCGACCTGTCGGTGATCGCGCGCGCGCGCGGGGCGGACTGGCTGTATACGTACCTGCGCAGCTTCTACCGCGATCCCGATTCGGCGACGGGTTGGAACAACATGGTGTTCGAGCGCGTCGGCATGCCGCACGTCCTGTGGGGGCTCTCGGGGCAGCAGGTGCAGGCGGAGCAGGAGTTCAAGAGCGAGGAGCAGGCCGAGGCGGTCGGCCGGCAGCAGCGGGGCGCGTGGAAGGTCGAGAAGCTCCTCGCCGTGGAGGCCGGCAGGACCGGCGAACGCTACATCCTCAAGACGATCAGGACGCAGACGCCCGGCCTCCTGTCGCAGACCGACTACGACATCCTGGTGCGCGACCTGGTGAATTATATGGCCTGGATGGCCGAGCCCAGCCAGGTGCTGCGCAAGCAGATCGGGTACGCGGTGATGCTCGTGCTGCTGGTGCTCCTCGTCTTCGCCTACCTTCTTTACAAGGAGTTCTGGAAAGACGTGCACTAAGCGGATCGCCTGCAAGGCGCGGGCGATTCCTGCCCGCGCCTTTTTCATCTGCACCTCCTACTCGAGCTCCAACAAGGCAAACCATCATGATGAATCTCTACTCCGGAACCACCTGCCCCTTCTCGCAGCGCTGCCGCATCGTCCTGTACGAGAAAGGCATGGATTTTCAGATCATAGACGTCGACATGTACAACAAGCCGGAGGACATCGCGGTGATGAATCCTTACAACCGGCTTCCGGTGCTGGTCGAGCGCGATCTGATCCTGTACGAGGCGAACATCATCAACGAGTACATCGACGAGCGCTTTCCGCACCCGCAACTGATGCCGGCGGACCCTGTGATGCGCGCCCGCGCGCGCCTTTTCCTCTTCAATTTCGAGGTCGAGCTGTTCAGCCAGATCGATCCGCTCGAGCACGGCAACCAGAAGCAGCAGGACAAGGCACGCCAGCAGGTGGCCGACCGGCTCTCCGAACTCGCCCCGGTGTTCGCCAAGCAGAAGTACATGCTCGGCGACGAATTCTCGATGCTCGACGTGGCGATCAGCCCGCTCTTGTGGCGCCTGGACTACTACGGCGTGTCCCTGCCCAAGCCGGCGGCGCCGCTGATGAAGTACGCCGAGCGCCTGTTCTCGCGCCCCGCGTTCATCGAGGCGCTGACGCCTTCGGAAAAGGTGATGCGCAAGTGACAAGGGGCCAGCCGGCCCCTTGTCATCCTGAGGAGCGTAGCGACGAAGGATCTCCCGCGTGCTGCGATCAACAACAGCAGATTCTTTCCAGCGATCCGAAAGCTGATGGCCGACCCCACGTCCACCAAGCCCTACCTGCTTCGGGCCCTCTACGAGTGGTGCGTAGACAACGGTTTTACTCCGCACCTCTCGGTGATCGTCGACGCGCAGACTCGCGTGCCCGTGGAGCATGTGCGCAACGGCGAGATCGTTCTCAACATTGGGCCGGTGGCGGCGAGCCACCTGCGGATCGGCAATGACGTCATCGAATGCACGGCGCGCTTTTCCGGCGCCGCGCGAGATCTGTCGATCCCCGTGTCCGCCGTCGCAGCGATCTACGCGCGCGAGAACGGGCACGGCATGTCGTTCGAGATCGCGACCCGGAAACCGCCTGCCGGGGAGAGCGGCGCGGCAGCGGCGGACGAGCCCAAGGATCCGCCGAAATCCGGCGGCAAGCCCACCCTGCGCCGCGTAAAGTAGCCGACCCTGCGGACGTATAATTGCTGCGATGCCGGGTTAGCTCAGCTGGTAGAGCAGCGCATTTGTAATGCGACGGTCGAGGGTTCGAATCCTTTACCCGGCACCAGCATATTCAATCACGAGCATAGTGTTGCTCTAATCGCACCATGTCACGCAAGCAGCGCCCCTCGCGGCGTTTTTCCGTCCGCCGCTCGCCTATACAAGGCCGCGGCGTCTTCGCGCTGAAACCCATCGGCAAAGGTGCCCGAGTTGTTGAATATACCGGCGAGCGTGTCAGCCACCGCGAAGCCGATCGCCGCCACGACGCGCAGGGATCGACGCACACCATGCTGTTCATCGTCGACAGGAAAACCGTGATCGACGCAACCCGCGAGGGCAATTCGGCGCGCTGGATCAATCACTCCTGCAGCCCGAACTGCGAAGCGGTGGACGACGAAGACAGAATCTACATCGAGGCGATCCGGAATATCCGTGCCGGCGAGGAATTGACCTACGACTACAATCTCGTTCTGGAGGAGCCGCACACGCCCGCCGCGAAGCGCGAGCACGTCTGCCTTTGCGGCGAGCAGTGCTGCCGCGGAACGATGCTCGGCAAGAAGCGGTGAAGGGCGAGCGTCTCACCGCCAAAGATGCTCAGGGCGTCAACTGACCGACGACGACAATCGAACCTCTGGGATGCCCTTCTGAAAGGCTTGACGTGGATACTCTATTTGTTGGCCTTGTCGCAGGTGTTTTCGGAACGGCCTATTTTGTTTACGGGAAGCGGCAGACAAAAATCACCCCAATGATTGCCGGTGTCATGCTGTGCGTCTATCCCTACTTCATCGATAGCTTCCTTTGGCTGTGTGTCGTCGGCGGCCTGCTGCTCATCGCACCATTTGCAATTGACCTTTAGATGCATGTTTCGTCCAAATTGAAAAAAGTGGTCGTCATCACCGGCGGTAGTCGCGGAATCGGCGCAGCGACGGCGCGAATTGCCGCCGCTCGCAGCTATGCCGTTTGCGTGAACTATTTGAAAAACCACGTCGCGGCGAATGCGGTCGTCAACGAGATCAGGTCAGGCGGCGGGCAGGCCATCGCCATCGCCGCCGATGTCGCCGTGGAAGCCGATGTCGTCAATCTGTTCAAGGCGGTCGATGCCCAACTGGGGCCGGTCACCGCACTGGTCAACAATGCCGGCATTCTCGAGACGCAGATGCGGGTCGAGGACATGGACGCAGGTCGCCTCAACCGGATTTTCGCGACCAATGTCACCGGGTGTTTCCTCTGCGCAAGGGAAGCCGTCAGGCGCATGTCTACCAGGCGCGGAGGAAAGGGCGGGGCGATCGTCAACGTATCGTCTGGAGCATCCCGGCTGGGGGCCGCCGGCGAATACGTGGATTACGCGGCCTCGAAGGGCGCCGTCGACACCCTGACCATCGGCCTGTCGCGGGAAGTCGCTGCCGAAGGCATCCGCGTCAACGCCGTCCGGCCGGGCTACATCTATACCAACATCCATGCGAGCGGTGGCGAACCCGGCCGCGTCGATCGCTTAAAAGACTCCGTTCCGATGAAACGCGGAGGGCGTCCCGAGGAAGTGGCGAATGCGATCCTGTGGCTGTTGTCAGACGAGGCTTCGTATGCGACAGGTACGTTCATCGACCTGGCGGGCGGAAAATGACGCTTGATAGGCGCCCTGAAGGCCCGCCGCCTCGCCGCACCCGCGCAACACACTCCTGCTCAATCGGAATTCCGCCGGCTCCCGCCGCGGCTGTCGGGCACCAGTTGCACGCCGATCCAGATTCCGCGCGGCGCGCCCGGTGCGTAGAACGTCTCGTTGACCCCGCCCCCCGGTGCAGCCAGATTGCCGCCGGGGAAGAAATTCTGCTGCAGCGCGCCGGCGGTGGCGTAGCGCCGGTCGAAGACGTTGCTCAGCTTCGCGAAGAGCCGCAGGCCTCGATCCAGTTTGTAGTCGAGGTTCAGATTGAGGAGCGCGTAGCCGGCGACCTCACCCGGCCCCAGGAAATTCACTCCGTCGGGCTGATGCTGGTTGTTGTCGTTGCCGCGCGCGAACTGCCGGGACACCGCGATCGCGCCGGCTCCCACCGTGGTCCTGTCCGTCAGGTCGTAGTTCGCGACGGCATTCAGATGGTGCCGCGGAATCCCGGGTAGGCGGTTGCCGGGCGAAACCTGGATGTTGCCGTTCGCGTCGGCGGTGCTGTTCGCCTTGGAAAACAGCACGGCGGACGACTGGTAGGCCGCGTCGATCAGGCTGTAGTTGAGCGCCCAGGAGAATTTTCCCTGCGAGCGATCGAGAGCCGCTTCCAGACCCTGCCTGCGCGTTTTTCCGAAGTTGCTGAAGAAGCCCGAGCTCGCCGAGGAACTCACGAACACGATGTCGTCGTAGTTCACGGTGCGAAACAGCGTCGCATTCCACCGGAGTCCCGAGGCCGTTCGCGCGCGCACTCCGGCCTCGAGCGTGCGCGATACGACCTGTTTGAGCGGCGGATCGGAGGCCATGGCGTTCGGCAGGTGGCAGGGACTGTTTGGGTCCGCGCAGCCCAGCTCGACAGGCGAGGGCGGGCGGTTGCCCTGACTGAAGCCGGCGTAGAGGCCGGGCGCGCCCTCGGGCGTGTACGACGCGCCCACCGCGGGATTCAATTTCGTGAAAGTCAGATCGTTCCCCAATCCCGCCGCGGGCGGAGGCAGAGCCGGCGAAAGCCCGTCCACCGCGCGGACCCGCGTGACGTTGTAGCGCGCGCTTCCGGTGAGATGCCATTTCGGGCCGGGCGAATGGGTGTCGGTGACGAAGACGCTTGCCGTGGAGCTTCCGCCGTCCAGATTCACGATCTCGGTCTCCGCGCCGGTGGGCGCCGCGCTGCGGTCGCTGTTGAAGCCGCCAAGCTGGTAGCTCTGGCGGAACTCGCTCGCGCTGTGGTCGTAGCCGCCGCCCACGATCACAAGGTTGCTTTGGCCGGACGGATCCCCGCTGGTGAGCGCGGCCTGCGTGGAAAATCCGTAACCCCGCTGGCTGGTGCCGGTGCGATTGGTCGAGGAGGCGTTGGGGTCGCCGTCCTCGTAGGCGACGACACCGTTGCGCGGGTCGCTGACCTCGTTGACGTCGCCGTTGGAAGTGTTCTTTTCACTCTCGCGGTAGTACGCAGTGCTCGACCAGAGCAGATCGCTGGTGAGCCAGCGGGTGGCGTTGAGAGTGAACAGCGTCATCCGGTTGCGGGTGTTGTCGCGCAGCGTGTAGGCCTGCCTCGGGTCGTCTCTGACCATGCTCTGCGGCAGCAACCCGTTGCCGGTGAGATCGGAATCGGCGTGGGTGATGCTGAAATCGATGTCGGTCTTTCCATCCTGCCAGCCGAGCTTGGAAAAAACCTGGCGCACGTCGGAAGGCGACTGCGTGCGCCAGCCGTCCTCGCGAAATGCGCTCGCGCTCGCAAAATAATCGAACTCGCCGTTGGCGCTGCCGTGCTGCACCTCCACCGAGCGCCGGCCGAAGGATCCGCCGTAGAGCTGGGCCCCGGTTCCTGGATACTGCGCGCCGCTCTTGGTCCGGATCGACAGTGCGCCGCCGAGCGTGTTCAGGCCGAACAGCGGGTTCGAACCGGGAATGAGGTTGATCGTCGAGATCGCCGAGGTCGGGATCAAATCCCAATTCACTGTGTCGCCGAAAGGTTCGTTGATGCGCACGCCGTCCTGGTACACCGAGATCCCTTGAGGTGTTCCGAGCAGCGGCGAAGCGCTGAAGCCGCGATAAGTGACGTCGGGCTGAAACGGGTTGCCCTGGTTTTCGTTGACGTTCACGCCGGGAAGGCGTTGGTTCATGAACTCCGGCAGGTTGAGCGGGTGCTGCCGCACGATTTCCGCTCCCGTTACCGCCTGGACATTCGCCGGAACCTGCCCGCGCGGCACGCCGAAACCGGGAAGCGGCGTGACGCCGATCACCTCGATGCTCGGCGTCTCGAGCTGCTCGGCAGGATTCTGGGCAAAGGCGGCGCCTGACGCGGCGGCGAAACCGGCGCAGCCTAGCAGAGTACCCGCGAAGCGGCAGCGAAATTCCATGTCCCGGCTCGAATCGGATTCCTAATCCAGGCTCGAGATGTAGTGCGCGAGATCCTCGATGTCCCGCTCGGTGATGGTCTGGGCGACGCTGGTCATGCTGCCGGCGTCGTTGGTGCGCGTGCGCGCCTTGAAGGCCTTGAGCTGCTTGATGACGTATTCGGGGTGCTGGCCGGCGACGCGGGGAATCTCGTTCTGCCCGGAGAGTCCTCCCAGGTGGCACATGGTGCACAACACCTCGTCGGCCTTTTTCTTGCCCCGGGCGACGCGCGCCGCGTCCGCCCTGAACGCAATGTGCTTCGGTTTCTGCGCGGCGAAGTATTCGGAGAGATCGAGCATGTCCTGGCGCGACAACTTGGCCACCGTCGGCTGCATCGACGGCTCGCTGCGGCGGCCTTCCTTGAAGTCTTTCAGCTGAAGGTAGAGATAGCGGGCGGTCTGGCCCGCCAGCACTGGAAACTGGGCGATCGCCGAGTTGCCGTCGGCGCCGTGGCAGGCGCGGCAGGCTTCGGCCTTGCGCTTACCTGCGGCGAGATCGGCGTGCGCCGCCGGCAGGCAGGCAAAAAGAAGTCCCAGGGCAAGAATCCGTTTCATCCGACGCCGCGAAAAAACAAAAGGCCGCCCTCGGGCGGCCTGTCAGGATTGCAACGATCAGGGCAGTGCGAACACGACAACGCTGTTGCCGCGCTTGAAGTCGATCTGCGTATTTCCGCCTGCGGCAACGGCGACATACTGTTTGCCCTTCACGGTGTAGGACACCGGAGGCGCGTTGACGCCGGCTCCTGCCTGGTACTGCCACAGCAGGCTTCCGGTGGCCGCGTCCAGCGCCTTGAAGAATCCATTGCCCTCGCCGAAGAACACCAGCCCTCCCGCGGTGGCGAGCGCGCCGCCGATCAAGGGCTGTTCGGTGTCGTACTTCCACGCCACCTTGCCTGTATCGACATTGACCGCCGAAAGGCGTCCCCATTGCTTCTCGCTCGCTATGGCCTTGAATGCGCCGCCGAGCCAGAGCTTGCTGCCGCCCGGATAGTTCGCGGCCTCGACGTGATAGGTCATCGGCTGATGCAGGTTGAGCGCGTAGGCGAGGCGCGTCTTCGGGCTGAAGGCCATGGGGGACCACTCGACCCCGCCGTTCGCGCCCGGCAGCATGCGTGCGCCCTGTGCGGTCGGCTGCACCCACATGTTTTCCTGCGGGATCATTGCTTCTGAAAAGCGGATCAGCTTGCCCGTGCCGCGCTCGTGCACGTAGATGTGGCCGGTCTTTCCGCCGTGGATCACGACGTCGACCATCTTGCCGTCCTTGTCCTTGGCCTGCGTCAGGATCGGCGGGCTGACGGCGTCGAGGTCCCATACGTCGTGCGCGATGTACTGGAAGTGCCACTTGTACTTGCCGGTGTTCAGATCGATTGCGACCATCGAGTCGGTGTACAGGTTGTCGCCGGGGCGCTCCGCGCCGTACAGGTCGGGCGAGGGATTGCCGGCGACGAAAAACACCGTTTTGGTCTTGCGGTCGACCGCGGGCGTCATCCATACTCCGCCGCCGAGCGCCTGGTAGAAAGCGCCACCCCTCCCGGCGAGCTGCTTCTTCTCCGCCGCAATGTCCCGCTTCATGTTGCGGCCGGTGGCGTCGTTCTCCGCCCACACGCCTTCGTGCCCCTTGTCGGGGATCGTATAGAACGTCCACAGGAGCTTGCCGGTCTTGGCGTCGAACGCCTTGAGAAAGCCGCGGATGCCGTACTCGCCGCCGTTGGTGCCGATCAGCACCTTGCCCTCG
>JBGPTG010000070.1:0-12265 GCA_041490545.1 Gammaproteobacteria bacterium | reverse complement strand
GGGCTCTCGAAGTCCCCGCCTGGGTGGCCAGCCTTACCGCCTCACGCTTGAACTCCGCGTTGAATCGTCTTCTCTCCATCTGACACCTCCGATATCATCTTCGCACCTATCGAAAGTGTCCGGAATACCGGGGGAAGCCCAGATGCGCCGCGCTCAGCGGGCATTCGCTTCCTCGCGGTCGAATTTGAAGCCGCGAGTATCGATCAGCATCGTACCCCAGTCGATCCTGCGCTTGCGGCGCGCGAGAAGCTGAAATTCGTGCTCCGAGATCAGCCGCGCGACGACCTGTCCGCGTTGCGTGATGCGCACGGCCCCGGTGCGCTCGGCTTCGCGCAGGATTGCGATCAGATTGCGCTACGCTTTGGCGATCGAATATTTTTTCTGCCTGGCTGGTTGTCATGCCCTGCGGGAGTGACGCTCCACGTATTTGCGGAGCACCCCATCCATTCGCGATTGCCAGCCGTCGCCAGTGGACTTGAAGTACGCGACGACCTCGGGGCTGTAGCGAACCGAAACGAGCAGTTTCCTGTTCTCCGATCTTGGGCGCCCGCGAAGCGCGCGCATGGGCACCATGGCCTTCAGTTGCCTTGGCGTAAGCGGGAGAGCGTCGGGATCGCCCTTCGCCGCATTGGTAATGGCTCGGTCTTCTTCGGTGGTGGGCATTCGCACAGAAGGACGCTTAGGGGCGCTGGACATAGTGTTTCACCTCACGACGATTGGCGCGGCGCAGGCTGATGACCCTTCGCACTTCGCCTCGATCAACAAAGGCAACGTAGTACAGGATCCCGGTTTTCGGCGCGAGCGCGATCATGCGCGTCTCGCTGTATTCGAACCGGCCGTCGACCCAGACCAACGCTGCTTCCCAGTCGAGTTCGACTGCCAGGACCAAGGAGACACCGTGTTTCGCTTGGTTCGCTCTGTCTTTGGCTGGATCGAACTCGAAACGCACTCATTAATGTAGCTACAATAAATACGTGTGTCAAGGAAGCGGTTGCCCGCTTGCTGCCGTCGCGCAGGTGAAACGGCGAACGGATCGAGAGCTTCCCGTCCACCTATACGCGGCCGCGGGTGCTGTCCTTCGCCTCCGATTTGCGGATCCGCTCGGCCGAGGGCAGGTCGGGCCATGCGCTATGGTCACTTGGCCCATGTGGCCTCCTCTGACGCTGGTAGGTGTTACCAGTACCGCATCGCCCCGCGGAACAATCTCGCGAGGTCGTCCCGCGCGACCTCTCGCGGCGCGTTGGTCAGCAGGCGCTGCTGCGCAAAGGCGCCCTGGGAAAGCGCGTCGATGTCGGGCTCTGCGTAGCCCACGCCCGATATGCCGTTCGGGATCCCGGTCGAGCGCATCAGCTTGATGAGATGTTCCGCGAGTACTTCGCCCGCATCTTCGGGTTCGGCGTTGCGCGCATCCGCACCCAGCCACTCCGCGCCCCGAAGATGGCGCTCCGGACAGGCCTCAGCGGTGAAGCGGAACACCGATGGCGCATTGACGATCACCGACATGCCGTGCGGCACCATGGGCTCGGCCTGCGGATAGCCATCCGGGTGAAAATCGCGGACCAGGCCCGCGACCGAGTACGACATGCCGTGCGGCACGTGCACACCGGAATTGCCGAAGGCGATGCCCGCGAGCGTCGCGGCGAACATCATGCTGTCGCGCGCCTCGCGGTCGCCGGCATCGTTCACCGCGCGAACAAGATGGGTTCCGAGTTTCTTCAGCGCAGCTTCGCAGCCGACGTCGCTCCACGGATTGGCGCCCTGGCTCATCGGCCGCGTCGCCGAGCTCTTGCGCATCGTGTAGGGTCGAGCGGTATAGGATTCGAGCGCATGCGAGAGCACGTCGAAGCCGCTCGCCGCGACCACGTTCTTCGGCAGCGTATAGGTGGTCGTCGGGTCGACGAGCGCGAGCGAAGGTTTGAGGCGCTTCGAGGCGATGCCGGTCTTCACCTGCTTTGACAGCAGGTCGAATACCGCGATGCCGGTGCACTCGGAGCCCGTTCCGCATGTCGTGGGGCACGCGATGTGCGGCTTTAGCGCGCCGGGCACGGCCTTGCCCGCGCCTATCGGCGCGTTGACGTAATCGAGAAACCCGGAGGGCCAGCTCGCGTAGAGGTTCGCCGCCTTGCAGGTGTCGATCACCGAGCCGCCGCCGACCGACACGTAGCCGTCGAACCTTCCTTCCGCGGCGAACAGGCTTGCGGCACGGAAGGATTCATCGGTCGGTTCGACCTTCGTTTCGTCGTAGAGAACGGCATCGACGCCGGCGGCGCGCAGCGACGCAAGCGCATCGGCGACGCATTCGAGGGCGCCGACGCGCTTGTCGGTGAAGAGCGCGGCGCGCTTCGTGCCGAGCGCACGCGCGTGCCCGCCGGCTTCTTTCAGGACTCCGGGGCCGAAGACGATCGAGGAGATGTCCACGGCAAAGGCCGACTCGTGGCCTTCGGTGATGGCGTAGTAGTGGCAGCAGCTCATGGACGGCGGGTGCTCTAGTGCCCCAGCACGCACTTCTCGTAGAGATTCCTGAATTTTCCCTGCGGATCGTAGCGTCGCTTCAGCGCTTCATACGCGGGCCGGTCGTACATGCTCCAGAACTCTTCCTCCGGGTAGTAGGAGTCCGAGTAGAGCGATTTGATCCCGCCGAGATCGGCGACCTTGCGCTCGATCTTGCGGTTGTAGAAGCCCGGCTCGCGCCGCACCGGATCGGTCACCACGTCCCAGAAGCCGAAGTTGACGTACAGCGTGCGCGAATCGAGCGGATACAGCGGGAAGCGCGCCTTCGGATCGTGGACGCCGACCGGGCAGATCCACACCGGCAGGATGCCGATCTCGGCGAGGAAAAATTCGAGAAACTCCGCCGCCCGGCCGATGGGAATGTCCACGTCCTGGATGACCGATTCCGGGTGCTTGCCCGAAAGCCGCGTGAAGGCGCGCGTGAACCCCCACTTGCTGTTCCAGCGCATCACCTTCGCGTACGTCGTCGAGTTCAGCCGCTCGCGTCCCACCAGGCGGCGGATCACCGGGTTCTGCACGAAGAGATTCTTCGAGCACCAGAACCAGTCGGTGTCCCAGCGCCACAGGTAGTCGCGCGTGGTGAGGTAGTCGCTGCCGCGCTCGCGGATCGAGCGGTAGTAGATGTGCTCGTAGGTGTAGTCGCTCGTATGGGGCGCACTGTCCGCAAAGCGGCCGAGCGTGATGTACATCTCTTTGCCGGAGAATACCGTGGCGTCGACGAAGTCCGCCTCCGACCTGCAACGCGCCTCGAGGTCCGCAAAGAACGTCTCCGGCTGCGCATGGCGCAGGTGTTCGAGGCGCACGTAGGGCTTCACCGGAACCGTGCGCGCGGTGACCTTGAGCGCGTAGCCGAGGGTGCCGTACGAATTCGGGAAGCCGTAGAAGAGGTCGCGGTACTCGTTCTCCGGCGTGCAAGTGACGATCGAGCCGTCGGCGAGCAGGACATCCAGCCCGACCAGCGTGTCGTGCACCAAGCCGTAGCGGAACGACGAGGCTTCCAGGCCGACGCCCGCCGCCGCACCGCCCAGCGTGATCGATTTCAGCTGCGGCACGACGCACGGCATGACGCTGTGCGCGAGCGTGGCTTCCACCAGGTCTGCGTAGGGGGTCATCCCCTCGGCGGCGACGCGCGAGCGGGTCGCGTCGACTTCGATCACTTCGTTGAAGCCGGAGAGGTCGACCCGCGGGCGCGCCTGCGCCTTGCGGTCGCGGAACAGGTTGGAAGTGCTTTTGGCAAGGCCGATGCCGCCCGGCCCGCCGGCGCCCAGCTCGGCGCGCAGCCTGGCGAGCTTTTCGGCGTAGCCGCTCACTTGTACAGGAAGGCCCGGCTCATCGGGTAGTTGTCGCCGATGTTGCCCTTGCTCACGACGATCTGGAACAGGTGCGTCTTGCCGTTCGGCGACCGGAACATCTCGGCGCACGACCACAGGTAACTGCGCCAGACGCGCCGGAATTTTTCGTCGAAGCGCTTTGGGTCGAGCTTGTGGACCTTTTCCCAGTTTCTGTCGAAGCGCTGCGCCCAGTCGTCCAGCGTCAGGGCGTAGTTGCGCCGCAGGTTCTCGATGTCGACGATCTCCAGGCCGCAGCGCTCGCACCAGTCGATCACCTCGGCGAGGCTGGGGATCCAGCCGCCGGGGAAGATGTACTTGCGGATCCAGAACTCGGTTTCGCGCACCCCGACGTGGCCGATGAAGTGGATCACGCCGAGGCCCCCGGGCTTGAGGTAGTCGGCGTGCGCTTTGATCACCTCGCCGAGCTGGTCGCGCCCGGCGTGTTCCAGAATCCCGATCGAGAGCATCTTGTCGAACTGCCCGGGCACGTCGCGGAGGTCGCGCTCGAGCACCTCGACCTTGCCCTCCAGGCCGCGGCGCTTGATCTCCTCGCGCGTTTCGCGCACCTGCTCGCTGGTGGCGTTGATACCGGTGCCGTGGGCCCCGTACTTCTCCCAGGCATAGAACAGAAGGTTGCCCCAGCCGCTGCCGATGTCGGCGAAGGTATCCCCCGCCTTGAGCAGCACCTTCCTGCACACGTGGTCCATCTTCGCCACCTGCGCCTCTTCCAGCGTCTGCGTGCTGTCCATGAACCAGGAGCAGGTGTACGCCATGCCGACCTCGTCGAGCCACTGCCGGTAGAAGTCCTGGCCGGGCCCATAGTGGAAGCGCGCATTGCTCTTGGCCTGCCGGACGGACGCGTTGCTGTGGAGGAACTCGTGCCACCAGTTGCGCACCGAGACGAGGAAGGTAGGCCGATCGTCGAACCCGGCGTCCATGGCGGCCCGGAACGCCATGGCGAGGCTGCCTTCCACGTCGACATCCCCGTTGAAGTAGGCCTCCATCAGGCCGACGTGGCCGAACAGCAGCACCTGCCACGCAACGCGGCGGCGGTGGATGATGAGGGTCGTGTCCGGCGTGCCCTCGCGGTTCTGGTAGGACGATCCGTCGGCGAAGACGACACGGAAGCAGACGCGGGTCGCCGCCCCGATGGCGGCCATCTTCTTCTTCAGGTGGGCGTTCATGATTCCATTGGCATGGTCCGCAAGAGCCGCGATCTTGACAGTTTTTTGCTTTAAATAGAAGCTGCGGGCGGACAGGACGGGGAAGATATTACCCGCGGAGACGGTCGTTCTGCTAGGCTCTCAGCCCGTCGGACCCGCCCCGACCGGAATTCGAATGAAAAACGCCCCGTGTCTCTTCGCCGCCGCGCTTTGGCTCGCCGCCGGCTGCGCGCACGCGCAGATGCCATGCTGCAGTCCGCCGAAGACGCCGGACGAGGCGCTGTTCCGCGCCATCGAGAACGGGGACATGGCGGAGTTCTCGCGGCTGCTCGAGGCGGGCGTGCATCTTTCGGCGCGGAACAGGCGCGACGAGACGCCGCTCTATTTCGCCGCCGAAAAAGGCCAGGTCGAGATGGCCGGGCTGCTCGTCGCCCGGGGCGCGGACGTGCGCGCCCTCACGAAGAACGGCGAGAGCGTGTTGCACGCCGCCGCGATGATCGAGAGCGCCGCGCTGACGACCGCGCTGATCGAGGCGGGCGCGGACAAGAACCTCGCCAACCGCGACGGCGAGACGCCTCTGCACTGGGCGGCGATGACCGGGACGTTCCTCGCGGTCAAGGCGCTCGCCGATGCGGGCGCCGACCTCGACGCGCAGGACACTCGCACCGGCAACACGGCGCTGCATGCCGCAGTCTCGCACGACGACGTCGTGCTCATCCACTATCTGCTCTCGAAGAACGTGCGCACCGATATCCGCAACAATGCCGGCGTCACGGCCTTCGGGTTTGCCCAATCGCGCGGCCGCGGCTCGGTGAAACTGTTCGAGCGCTAGGATGCACGGTACCGGGGCCAATCTGCACGGCGATCGCAGGATCATTTTCTCGGCGAGCTTTCTGCGCGCCGTCGCCAACGGGCTGATCGGCGTGATCGCCGGGATTTATCTGGCGCAGCTCGGTTTCGAGCCGGCCGCCTGGGGCGCGATCCTCGGCGCCGGCGTCGCCGGCACCGCGGTGGGCGCTGCCGGCGTGATGTTCCGCGGCGACCGGTTCGGGCGGCGGCGCTGGCTGATCGCCCTCGGCATCCTCGCGGCGGGGGGCGGCATGGTGTTCGCCTTCGCCTCGCAGGTCGTCGTGCTCGGCGTCGCCGCGTTCCTCGGCATGCTCAACTCGCTCGGCAAGGACCGCGCCGCGGCGCTCGCGCTCGAGCAGGCGATCCTGCCTTCCACCGGCGCCGACACCGACCGCACGCGCGCCTTTGCCTGGTACAACGTGATCCAGGACATCGGGCACGCGCTCGGCGCCGGGCTCGCGGTGGTGTCGCCATCGCTGCGCGAGCTCGCGGGGCTGGACGCGCTCGACTCGCTGCGCGGCGCGGTGATTCTGTACGCGCTGCTCTACGCCGCCACCGCGGTGCTGTACCTGTTTCTGTCCCCGCACGTTGAGGCGGCCGCGGATGCGCCGCGGGTGAAGGTGAGCCCGAAGAGCAGGGCTATCCTCACCCGGATGTCTTTTCTCTTCGCCCTGGACAGCTTTGCCGGAGGCTTCCAGGGGAGCGCGCTCTTCGCCTACTTCTTCCACGCGCAGTTCGGCGCGTCCGAGGCGATGATCGGCATGCTCTTCGTCGGCGCGCGCATCATGAACGCGTTCTCGCACCTGGGCGCGGCGTGGCTGGCGGCGAGGATCGGTCTGGTGAACACCATGGTGTTCACGCACACGCCCTCCAGCCTGCTCACCTTCACCATCCCGTTCACCGGGAGCTTCGAGATCGCGGCGGTGCTGTTCCTCCTTCGCGAAGGGCTCTCGGAGATGGATGTGCCGACGCGCCAGTCGTACCTGATGGCGGTGGTGCAGCCGGGCGAGCGCACTTTCGCCGGCGGCGTCACCAATCTTGCGCGCATGTCCGCGCGCGCCGTTGCGCCGGTGCTCGCAGGAAGCGCGATGCAGGTGCTGACGCTGGGCGCGCCCATCATGGCGGCGGCCGGACTGAAGGTGCTCTACGACGCGTTGCTGTATTTCTCGTTTCGCAGGATCAAGGCACCAGAGGAGCGGTAGACGGTCCATGCGGTCGGCAGGGGGTCGCTGAGGCTCCTCCGGCTTTTGCCGGCCCGGCGCATGCGCTACACTAGCCGGGTCCCGCCGGAGTCGAGCCGGGCCGGCGGGCGAAACTCCATGGACACCAGCAAAGCGAGCACGCCCACAGGCGCCGCCAAGGCGGCCCCGGCCGAAACCTGCGCGCTCGAACGGCTGCCGCACATCATCAAGAAGATGTGCCTGCTCTGGCCGTTCAAGGAGTTCGACAGCTTCACCCAGCATCTGATGATGGATTCCCGCGACGGCAAGCGCCAGGGACTGCCGTGGGACGTCGCCGAGGAAATCCTGTTTCTCTTCGAGTTGCGCGTCACCAAGCGCGCCATCGTCGCCTCCGAGGTGACCGGCCAGCCTTTCTGGGAGGCCTACAAGCACATGCTCGCCAACGCCGAGGCCGAGGCGCAGGCGCTCGCCTCCGCGTGGAACGATCCGGCGTACAGCTCGAACACCGGCCGCAGCAAGGCCGAGGCCGAGTTCACCCGTACCGCCCCCCCCAAGTCGAACAAGCCCGCGAGCCCGAAGAAGAAGAGCTGGCTGGACAAACTGCTCGGATAGGGAACGAGTCGTGGGTCGCCGGCCAGGGGCGATCGTTAGGATCGGATGACCGCAGCGACGAACAGGGCCCACGCGACGAGAAAAGCCGAGCCGCCGACCGGCGCTATTGCGCCCAGCCAGCGTTCCCCGGACAGCGCCAGGGCATACAGGCTGCCCGAGAAGAGCGCGATTCCCGCCAGCATCAGCCAGCCCGACCATTTCAACGGCGCCGATTCCGGAAGAACCTGTGCCACCAGCCCGACCGCGAGCAGGCCGAGCGCGTGATAGACATGGTATTGGACGCCGGTCTGCCACACGGCGAGCGCGTCGGCCGAAAGGCGGGACTTGAGGGCGTGGGCGCCAAAGGCGCCGAGTGCCACCGCTGCGAGCGCGAGCAGGCTGCCCGCTGCAAGGAAGAGCTTTGCGCTTGTCGTCATTGCGATCCTTCGCGATAAGATAGCGGACCCATCAAGACTTTTCCGTAACAAGTGACCAGGATCGTAATCCCCAGCGTCGCCCGGCTCAAGGACTGGGTGGGCAAGGAAGTCGCTCTCACCGATTGGCTCACCGTGACCCAGGAGCGGATCGACGCCTTTGCCGCTGCGAGCGGGGACGATCAGTGGATCCACGTCGACCGCGAGCGCGCGGCCCGCGAGTCGCCGTATGGTACGACCGTCGCCCACGGCTTCCTGACGCTGTCACTGCTCTCGCACCTGCTGCGCGAGGCAGTCGAGATTCAGGGATTGCGGCTCGGAATCAATTACGGCCTGAATCGCGTGCGCTTCACCGGACCGGTGCCGGCGGGTTCGCGCGTGCGTGCACGCTTCCAGCTTGCCGCAGTGGACGACATCGAGCGGGGCGTGCAGACCACCTGGAACGTGAGTGTGGAGCGCGAAGGTGCGGAGAAACCGGTGCTCGTTGCCGAGTGGATCACGCGCCGGCACTCGTAAGCTATCTGTTGAGATTTTCCTGAGATGCCGAAGATCCGACGCCGATCGGCTTCCGGTTCAGGAACCGCGCGATCTCTGCCACGACTTGTTCGTAGTGCCCGACGAGCAGGTGCCCGCCGTCGGGGAATCCCGAGAATCGCGCTCCCGGAATGCGCGCGGCGAGGGCGCGCCCGCTCTCCCAGGTGCCGAAGAGATCGTTCTCGGCGCTGACCACGAGCACGGGCGCCCCGATTTTCTCCACCGGGAATCGCGGCGCCGACGCCAGCAGCGCAAGATCGTTTTGCAGACCTGCCTCGCGCGCTCCCACCGGCAGGATGTGGCGGGCGATGCGCAGGACCCGCTCCTGCTCCTCGCGCGAGGCTCGCCGGAAGTCGGCGGCCGGCGTTCCGAATAATTCTTCCAGCATCTTTTCCTGCGACAGATTCGCCATTGCCCAGACGGCGAAGTCCGACCCGAGCGCTGCGTTCAGCAGAAAACGCGCGACCTCCGGCGGCGGCGCTCCGCTCGCGGGGCGCGGCGTCGCGGTCGCCGGAACCAGCAGCACCAGCGCCGAGCAGCGCTGCGCGTGCTGCAGGCAGAACTGCATCGCCGAGGACGCGCCCGCCGAAACGCCGAGCATCGCCACCTTCGGAAGCCTGAGCGCATCGAGCAGGCACGCGTACGCGTCAGCCTGCGCCGCGGGCGAAGCGTCGGCGGGGACCGGCGTGCGCAGGTAGCCGAAGCGCGACACGGAAATCGCCCGGAATCCGGCCTGCACGAGCGGCCGCCCGAACTCCAGCCCCTGGTCGAAACCGCCTCCGGCCCCGTGGGCGATCAGCACCGGAGCACCGTTCCCGACAGCGGCGTATTCGATCGCCCCGCAGGAGGTCGTCGCCACCTCGCTTCCCGAAGCCACGCGGGCGCGCGCCGCGGCGAGATCCTGCCGGTAGTCCGACCAGACCACGATAGCGCATGCCCCTGCCGTCGCCGCGGCGAGGCCCGCGAACATCCATATCCATACGAGGGGCGGGAGTTTTCGGGTCATCGATCGCGGTTCCGGGTCGCAGCAGCGGGGTCGCCGCGGCGGCGCCGAATCATAACCCGGCTATGATGCGCGGGTGACGTGGGAAATCTGGGCACTCGCGTGCATCGCGGCTCTGGGCTGGTTGTGGTACGACAGCATGCGGGCGCGCGAGCGCGCGGTGGCGGCCGGGCAGCGCGCCTGCGAGCGCGAACGGCTGCAGTTCCTCGACGAAACGGTCGAATGTGTTTCGCTCCGGGCGGCGCGCGACGACGCGGGCCACATGGCGTTGCGGCGCATCTACCGCTTCGAATTCTCCGACAGCGGCGACAATCGCCGCGCCGGCAGCATCGTCATGCTCGGCGGCAAGGTAGAATCGCTCACCATGGAACCGTTCGTCCTGCAGTGAATCCATGCAGAAATGGGTGGAAGGCACGGTGGTCGATCAGCGGCGCTGGACCGAGCGCCTGTTCTCGCTGCGCGTGAGCGCGGAGGTCGCGGGCTTCGAGGCGGGGCAGTTCGCAAAGCTCGCCCTGGCGGTGGGCGGGGAGATGGTGGCGCGGCCCTACTCGTTCGTAAACGCGCCGCGCGAGCACCCGCACGAGTTTTACTACGTGACCCTGCCCGAAGGACCGCTCACTCAGAAACTGTGTACGCTGGGCGCGGGAGACACGATCTACCTCGCGCCGCGTCCGTCGGGTTTCCTCGTGCTCTCGGAGGTTCCCGCGGCAAGCGATCTCTGGCTGCTCGCCACGGGAACCGGGATCGGTCCGTTCCTGTCCATCCTCAAGACCGACGCGCCCTGGGAGCGTTTCCGGAAGGTGGTGCTGGTGCACGCGGTGCGCCATGCGGAAGAACTGACCTATCGCGACACGATCGAAAAGCTGCTCGGCCGGCACGGCGGGCAGATGCACGCGGTGTCGTTCGTGAGCCGGGAAAAAGGAGCAGGGACGCTGGACGGTCGCGTTCCTGCGGCGATCGAGGACGGCCGCCTGGAAGCCGCGGCGGGCGCCGCGATTTCCGCGGAAGACTCGCACGTCATGATCTGCGGCAACCCGGAAATGGTGAGCGACACCACCGAGGCGCTCGGGCGGCGCGGCATGAAGAAGCACCGACGGCGCGAGCCCGGGCATATTACGCTGGAGAATTACTGGTGAAGAAAAGGTTGACGACCGCCCGCGCGATGAGCTTGCGCGGGCTATTCAAGGCCCCGACCGCCGCTGGCGCGGCGGTTTCCCCGTTCCTAGGGACAGGTTCTCCGACCGCCGCCTTGCGCTGTATCCTGGTTGCCGCTGCGCTGCTTCTGGCTTCGTGCAGCGCGACGCGCATCGCCTACGACAATTTCGGCCTGATGTCGCGGTTCATGCTCGGGCGCTACGTCGATCTCGACACGCCGCAGGCGGACGCATTGAAGCCGCGCATCGCGGGCTTTCACCAATGGCACCGGGCGAACGAGATGCCGGTCTACGCCGCGGTGCTGCACAGCGCGAGCCGGCGCGCCGCCAAAGGCATCACCGCCGAGGACGTCGAGTGGAGCATCGCCAACGTGCGCTTGCGCTTTCGCGCTTTCGCCGCGCGGGCGGCCGAGGAAGCGGCGCCGGTGCTCGTCACGCTGGAGCCGGTGCAGCTCGCGGCGCTCGAACACAAGTTCGCCGAAGACAACGAGAAATACGCCCGCGAATACCTTGCGGCCGACGACGCGAAGCGCCGGCGCGCGCAGCTGAAGCGCGCGATCGGGCGCTTCAGCGAATTCGCCGGCGACCTCACCGACGAGCAGGAGGCGCGCGTCGCGCGCTTCCTGCTCGCTCACGAGCGCCACGTGGTGCTGCGCTTCGAGGACCGCCAGCACTGGCAGCGCGACGCGCTTGCACTGCTCCGCGAGCATCGCGAGCCGCACGAGCTCGGCCGGCGGCTTGCGGAAACCTTCACCCGGCCCGAGCTGCGCCGCTCCGAGGAATTCGTGCGCGAGGACAAGCGCTGGGAACAGAATTTCGCGCAGCTCGTCGTGGATCTCGACCGCTCGATGTCCGCCCGGCAGCGCGCGAGCGTCGTCAAGCGCCTGCAGGACTACGCTGACGACGCCGCGGTGCTTTCCGGGAAACGGGGAGAGGCTGCATGAATGCTCGAACGCGACTCCTCGCCTGGCTGGCTGCGGTGCTTCTCGCCGCGCCCGCCTGTTCCGTCTTCGCCGCCGGCGGCGAACTCAAGCCCTGGGCGGGAGGCGCGACTCCCCCGCTCGCGTTGCGCGATCTCGCCGGCAAGGAGCACAAGCTCAGCGACTATCGCGGCAAGGTGGTGGTGCTCAACTTCTGGGCGACCTGGTGCGAACCCTGCCGCGAGGAAATGCCGTCGATGCAGCGGCTGCAGGACAAGCTCGCCGGCAGGCCCTTCGCCATTCTCGCAGTCGACTTCGGCGAAGGCGCGCCGCGCGTCAGGGAGTTCCTCGGCAAGCTGCCGGTGAAGTTCACCATCCTGCTCGATCGCGACATCTCGGTTTCGGGCGCGTGGAAGGTGAAGGTGCTTCCGACCACGCTGGTGATCGACGCCGAGCAGCGCATCCGCTACTCGGTGATCGGTGACCTGGAATGGGACTCTCCGGCGGTCGAAGGCGCGCTCCGCCGGCTGCTGCGGAACGAGTGAGCGGCGCCGGCGCCGCGCGCCTTCGCCTATAAACGGCCGGATTCTATCG
>JBGPTG010000069.1:0-12284 GCA_041490545.1 Gammaproteobacteria bacterium | reverse complement strand
TCCTCGTCGCGCGAGCGGCGCAGCAGCGGGACGACCTTGCTCGAGGGGGAACGCCTGATCCGCGCCTACGCCGACAGCGGTGGAATCGCCGAAGCCTTGCTCGCCGCAGAGAGCGCGCTCGCCCGGCGCGAGATCGCCGCGCTGTTCGAAGCGGTCCCCGCGAAGTCGCGGCTGGTCATCGCCGACAGGCTTTCGGCGCAGATTTCGGAACTCGTCAGCAACTCGGGGATTACCGCAGTGGTGCGCGTGCCCCCGCCCGGTCCCGCTCCGGCCGCAGATGCGAATCGCCTGCTCCTGGAAAACATCCAGGATCCCGGCAACCTTGGGTCGATCCTGCGCAGCGCAGTGGCCGCGGGGATCGGGCATGTATTTCTTTCGCGCGGCTCGGTGTTTGCTTGGTCGCCGAAAGTGGTTCGCGCCGGCATGGGGGCTCATTTTTTTCTCTCGATCTTCGAGAACGCCGATCTGGCCGAAGCGGTAAGCGGTTTCGGCGGCTGCATAGCTGCAATGGACGCACACGCTCAGACTTCGCTGTTCGAGCTGGATCTGCAGGGACCGGTCGCCTGGTTGTTCGGCAACGAGGGGGCGGGACTCACGCACGCGGCGATGCGCATCGCGAATCGCCGCGTGCGCATCCCGATGCCGGGGTCGGCAGAATCGCTGAACGTCGCGGCAGCGGCGGCGATCTGCCTGTTCGAGCAGGTGCGTCAGCGTCAGTAGGCTCGGCGTTCGAGCTTGAATTCCTGCAGGATGGTGGTGGCGATTTCCTCGATCGACTTGGTGGTCGAGTTGACCCAGCGCAGATTCTCACGCCGCATCAGCGTCTCGGCCTGCTGCACCTCAAAACGGCAGTTTTCAAGGTCGGCATACTTGCTGTTGGGGCGGCGTTCGTTGCGGATTTCGCGGAGGCGTTCCGGGGCGATGGACAGGCCGAACAGCTTGTGGCGGTAACCCTTCAGGATCTCGGGCAGGCTCATGCGATCAAAGTCCTCGGGGATCAGCGGGCAGTTCGCGGCGCGAACCCCGAATTGCAGGGCCAGGTAAAGGCTGGTCGGCGTCTTGCCGCTGCGCGACACACCCACCAAGATCACGTCGGCCTTTTCCAGGTTCCGGGAGGACACGCCGTCGTCGTGCGCGAGTGCATAGTTCACGGCTTCGATACGATTGCTGTACACCTTGATGTCCCGGGCGCTGTGCGAGCGGCCTATGGTGTGGCTGGACTTTTCCCCGAGTTCGCCCTCCAGCGGATCCAGGAACGTCTGGAAGAAATCCAGGATAAACGCCTCGGCACGGCGCACCACGTTGCGGACCTCGCTGTCGACCAGGGTCGTGAATACCACGGGCCGCCCGCTTCCGGCCCTGGCAGATTGGTTGATGCGGAGGACGCATTCCTCGGCCTTGGCCACCGAGTCGATGAAAGGCAGGGTCATCTGCTGGAACTCGATTCCCTCGAACTGCGTCAGCAGGCTGTGCCCGAGCATCTCCACCGTAATGCCGGTTCCGTCAGACACAAAAAAAACCGTTCGGCTGGACAAAGTCATGAGGTCGGGGGAAAAATGTGCGGCGGAGTCGCGGGGCTGCCGCTAAAATAACGGTTTGGGGGAAATCCTTCAATAGCCGCGAAACAGACTCCATGGCCAAGCCCAAATACGTGGTGCACTTCGACGCGATCCGGATGACCGACGTCGACAAGGTGGGCGGCAAGAACGCGTCCCTCGGCGAGATGATCAGCCAGTTGTCCGGGGCCGGGATACGGGTGCCGGGCGGTTTTGCCACCACGGCCGAAGCCTACCGTGAATTTCTTGCCCAGGACGGCCTGGGCGGCCGAATCGAGTCCCGGCTGAAAACGCTGGATGCCGACGATGTCGACGCGCTGGCGCGCTGCGGCGCGGAGATCCGCGGCTGGATCGAGGCCCAGCCGTTCCCCAGGCAGCTGGAGGCGGAGATCGCGCAGGCCTGCCGTGAACTTGGCGGCGGCGACGACGGTATTTCCCTGGCGGTGCGCTCGAGCGCGACGGCCGAAGACCTGCCCGATGCATCGTTTGCAGGGCAGCAGGAGACCTTTCTGAATGTCCGTGGCCTGGACAACATTTTGGTGGCGCTCAAGTCGGTGTTCGCCTCGCTGTACAACGACCGCGCCATTTCCTACCGGGTGCACAAGGGGTTCAGCCATGCCGCGGTGGCGCTTTCCGCGGGTGTGCAACGCATGGCGCGCAGCGATCTTGGCGCAAGCGGCGTCATGTTCACGCTGGACACTGAATCGGGATTCCAGGACGTGGTGTTCATCACCGCTGCCTGGGGTCTGGGCGAAATGGTGGTGCAGGGCGCGGTCAACCCGGATGAATTCTACGTGCACAAGCCGATGCTTCGCGGCGGCAAGTTCCCGGTCATCCGTCGCAGCCTGGGGGCGAAGGCGCAGAAAATGGTGTTCGCCGAGCACGGGCACGCGAAGAAATCCGTGCAAATCCTGGACGTGGCCGAGGCAGATCGCGACCGTTACTGCCTCGCCGACGAGGATGTGATCGAGCTCGCCCGCTTCGCGCTGAAGATCGAGGAGCACTACCAGAGGCCGATGGACATCGAATGGGCCAAGGACGGTTCGGACGGAAAGATCTACATACTGCAGGCGCGACCCGAGACGGTGAAGTCGCGCAAGTCGAGCGAAGGGCAGGAGCGGTTCAGGCTCAAGCAGAAGTCCGAGGTGCTCGTCTCGGGCCGGGCTATCGGCCACCGCATCGGGGCGGGCGCGGTCCGCGTCGTCAAGGACGCGAGTGAGATGGGGAGCGTCAGGCCCGGCGACATCATCGTCACCGACATGACCGACCCCAACTGGGAACCGGTGATGAAGCGCGCGGCTGCGATCGTCACCAACCGCGGGGGCCGTACCTGCCATGCGGCCATCATCGCGCGCGAGCTCGGCATCCCGGCGGTGGTCGGCTGCGGCGACGCCACGGCGGTGTTGACCGAAGGCGAAGCCTGCACGGTCTCCTGCGCGGAAGGCGACACCGGACATATCTACCGGGGAATCCTCGAGATCGAGGTGACGTCGCAGGAGCGCGGCGAGATGCCCAAGTGCCCCGTGAAGATCACCATGAATATCGGCAATCCCCAACTCGCTTTCGATTTCCAGGCGCTGCCGAACTGGGGGGTCGGGCTGGCGCGCCTCGAATTCGTGATCAACAACATGATCGGCGTGCATCCGCGCGCTGTGTTGGATTACCCGAATCTTCCCGGGGATCTCAAGCGCCAGGTCGAACAGGCTGCGCGAGGCTACCGCGATCCGCGAACCTTCTTCGTCGAGAAGCTCATCGAAGGCGTTGCCACGATCGGCGCTGCGTTCTGGCCGAAGCCCGTGATCGTGCGGCTGTCCGACTTCAAGTCCAACGAGTACAAGAAACTCGTCGGCGGCGCCCGCTATGAACCGGACGAAGAGAACCCCATGCTGGGCTTCCGCGGGGCGTCGCGCTACATCAGCGAATCCTTCCGCGAGTGTTTTGCCATGGAGTGCCAGGCCATGCGGCGGGTGCGCGACGAGGTCGGTCTGACCAACGTCGAGATCATGGTGCCGTTCGTGCGCACGCTCACCGAGTGCCGCCGGGTGATCGAACTGCTCGCGGCGCATGGACTGAAGCGGGGCGAGAACGGCCTGCGCCTCATCATGATGTGCGAGGTGCCGTCGAACGCGGTTCTGGCCGAGCAGTTCCTTGAGTACTTCGACGGATTTTCCATCGGCTCGAACGATCTGACCCAGCTTACCCTCGGCCTGGACCGGGACTCCGGACTGGTTGCGGAGGCCTTTGACGAGCGCGACCCCGCGGTCAAGGCGATGCTGCGTCAGGCGATCCAGGCCTGCCGCAAGGCCGGGAAGTACGTGGGCATCTGCGGGCAGGGCCCCTCGGATCACATCGACTTCGCGAAGTGGCTGGTGCAGGAAGGCATCGAGAGCCTGTCGCTCAATCCCGACACGGTCGTCGATACCTGGTTGCAGCTTGCGCGCGAGGTCGATGCCAGCGTCGCCAGCACGACCGCCGGCTGAGTGCCTTCGGTCCGGCGATGCGGTGCCTGGGGCTGCCGAGCTCAGACGCGAGTTCGCAGCAGGCGCTGCTTCTCGCGGTTCCACTCCCGCTCCTTTTCTGAGGCGCGCTTGTCGTGCTGCTTTTTTCCCTTGGCGAGGCCGACCGAGACTTTCACGCGTCCACCCACATAGTGCAGGTCAAGGGGCACGAGCGTGTAGCCGGCGCGGTCGACCTTGCCGATGAGGCGGCGGATCTCCTCGGCGTGAAACAGAAGCTTCCTCGTGCGCACCGGGTCGGGCTGAACGTGCGTCGATGCGGCCGCGAGCGGGCTGATGTGGGCGCCGATCAGGAAGATTTCTTCGTGGCTGACGATGACGTAGGCTTCTTTCAGTTGCGCGCGTCCGGCGCGGATCGCCTTGACTTCCCAGCCTTCCAGTGCAAGGCCGGCTTCATAGCGTTCCTCTATGAAGTAGTCGTACTGGGCCTTGCGGTTTTCGACGATCGTCATGGCAGCGCGCTTCGTATAGACTGATTACGCTTCGATTCTACAACGATGGCAGCCGTCAATCGCTCGGTGCTGGTGGGTTACAGCGCGCAACAGATGCATTCCCTGGTCGCGGACATAGAGTCCTATCCCCAGTTTCTCCCCTGGTGCGAACGCGGCGTCGTCGTCACACGCGGGCCGGACCGCACGGTCGCCACCCTGCACATAAATTTTCACGGGGTTAAAGAGTCCTTTACCACTGAAAACCACGACCGGGAGGGGCGGATCGACATGCGGCTCGTCTCGGGTCCGTTTCGGGAACTCGCCGGAAGCTGGACGTTCGGCGCCCTTGGCGATGCCGCCTGCAAAGTGGAGTTCGCGCTGCGCTATGCGTTTGCCAGTCGCCTGCTGGAAAAACTCGTCGGGCCGGTGTTTCGCGACATCACCGGCGGAATGGTGGAGGCGTTCGTGCGCAGGGCCGATGCCAGGTTTGGCGCAAAGTGAGCGCGGCGAAAATACTGGTCGAAGTGGTATACGCGCTGCCGCAGCGGCAGCTGCTGCGCCGGGTGACGCTCGAGCAGGGAAGCCGGGTCGGCGACGCGCTCGCTGCGAGCGGGCTGCTGGAAGAATTTCCAGAGATCGTTTCGGCGCCCCTGCCCCTGGGTATCTACGGGGCGAGCGTGCAGCCTGGAGCCGTGCTGCGACACCGGGACCGGGTCGAGATCTACCGGCCGCTGCGGGTGGATCCGAAGGAAATCAGGAGGCGGCGGGCCGGCGGGCGCCGCCGCGGCGATCCCTGATCAGTTGCAGTATTGGCCGACTTCGGCACGCGCCGCGGCCTTTTGCTGCTCCAGCTGTGCGTCGTCCAGGTAGTAGCGCTCGCCCTGCGGGGTGATGCGCGTGACCCGCCCGCCGATCTCTGCCTGGGCGAGGCGTTCGCGGGAAATGCGGCAGTTATCCTCCTTGCGTTTAGCCTCGGCGGCTTTTTGCTCAGCGTCCTTTTCGCTTTTTTCGCGTTCCTGCGCTCGCTTGCGGAACGCCTGTTCCTGGTCTGCGGGCGTCTTGGGCGCATCGGCCTTGCCTGAGCCCGCCTTGTCTGCCTTCGCTGCCTTGTCTGCTTTCTCCCCTTTTTCCGCCGCAGCTGTGGGCGCGGCCTGAGGTGCAGAGGGCGCTGCGTCGATGCGGCGGGTGATGGTGCCGGATTTCGTGCTGGCGGGGCAGGGCGTCTGGGAATAGACGACCCTGCCGGCGGCATCGACGCATTTGTAGACTTGCGCCCGGGCGGAGCCAGCGGCAAGCAGTGCGAGAGCGATCAGCGCGAACCGAGCCATGGAGACGGATCCAGTACGAGGTGAGGGCACCATAACCAGTTTTGACGCACCCGTCAATTCCGCGGCGAACTGAAATGTGCAGCATTTACCGTGAGTTGCGACCCGCGTATAATCCGCCTTTTGGGTGTGGCTATGCGCTTGGTCCAGAAGGCTCTGACCTTTGACGACGTACTTCTCGTCCCCGCCCACTCCACCGTTCTGCCGCGCGATGTCAGCCTGAACACCCGGCTGACGCGCAATATCCAGCTCAACATTCCGCTCGCCTCGGCAGCGATGGACACGGTCACCGAGTCGCGCCTGGCGATCGCCATCGCGCAAGAGGGCGGCATCGGGATCGTGCACAAGAATCTCGCTCCGCGAAAGCAGGCCGCCGAAGTCGCGAAAGTGAAACGCTACGAATCCGGAGTCCTGCGCGATCCGCTCGTCGTTTCACCCGACATCACCGTGCGCGAGCTTCTGGCGCTCACCCAGCTGCACAAGGTTTCCGGGTTTCCGGTGGTCGAAGGCGGCCGGGTGGTGGGCATGGTCACCAACCGCGATTATCGTTTCGAGACCAACCTCGATGCGCCGGTGCGCAGCATCATGACGCCGCGTGAGCGGCTGATCTACGTCAGGGAAGGCGCCAGCCCGGAAGAGGCGCGCGCCCTCTTGCACAAACACCGCTTGGAGCGCGTGCTGGTGGTCGCGGACGGATTCGAACTGCGCGGCCTGATCACGGTGAAGGACATCCTGAAGTCGAGCGAGCACCCGAATGCCTGCAAGGATCAGCAGGGCAAGCTGCGCGTCGGCGCCGCGGTGGGCGTGGGCGAAGGCACCGAAGACCGCGTGGCGGCGCTGGTGGATGCGGGCGTGGACGTCATCGTCGTCGATACCGCGCACGGCCACTCGCAGGGCGTGCTCGACCGGCTGCGCTGGATCAGGCGCAACGCGCCTGCGGTCGAGCTGATCGGCGGCAATATTGCCACTGCGGACGGCGCAAAGGCGCTCGTCGATCACGGCGCGGACGGCGTGAAGGTGGGCATTGGACCGGGCTCGATCTGCACCACGCGCATCGTCGCCGGTGTCGGCATCCCGCAGATCACGGCGATCCAGAACGTGGCCGCGGCGCTCGAGAAGAGCGGCGTGCCCCTCATCGCCGACGGCGGGGTGCGCTTTTCCGGCGACGTCGCCAAGGCGGTCGCTGCGGGCGCGCACGCGGTGATGCTCGGCGGCCTCTTCGCGGGGACCGAGGAGTCGCCCGGCGAGATCGAGCTCTTCCAGGGTCGCTCCTACAAGTCCTACCGCGGCATGGGCTCGCTTTCGGCCATGCAGCAGGGCTCGGCCGACCGTTATTTCCAGGATTCCTCGGTGCACGCCGACAAGCTGGTGCCCGAGGGCGTCGAAGGCCGCGTGCCGTACAAGGGCTCGGTCGTGGGCGTGATCGACCAGCTCATGGGCGGCCTGCGCGCGAGCATGGGCTACTGCGGCTGCGAGAGCATCGACGCGATGCGCGCGCGGGCCCAGTTCGTCGAGATCACGGCGGCCGGCATGCGCGAGTCGCATGTCCACGACGTGCAGATCGTCAAGGAAGCACCGAACTACCAGATCGGGGAGTAGCCGAGCCCCGTGCAATCCAAAATCCTGATTCTCGATTTCGGCGCGCAGTACTCGCAACTGATCGCGCGCCGGGTCCGGGAGTCGAAAGTCTACTGCGAGCTGCATCCCTTCGACGTCGACGAGGCATTCATCCGCCGCTTCGCCCCGCGCGGGATCATTCTCTCGGGTGGCCCCGCCTCTGTATACGATGACGCCACGCCCAAGGCCCCCGACGCCGTCTTCAGGCTGGGCGTGCCGGTGCTCGGCATCTGCTACGGCATGCAGACCATGGCGGCGCAGCTCGGCGGCCAGGTCGAGAACGCCAAAGTGCGCGAATTCGGCTATGCCGAGGTGCGCGCCCGCGGCCACTCGAAGCTGCTCGAGGGCATCCAGGACCGCATCAACGGCGAGAAGCACGGGCTCCTGGACGTATGGATGAGCCACGGCGACAAGGTGACGGCGCTCCCGCCCGGATTCAGGATCATCGCGAGCAACGACTCCACCCCGATCGCCGGCATGGCCGACGAGCAGCGCGGATTCTACGGCGTGCAGTTCCATCCCGAAGTGACGCACACGAGGCAGGGCGGGGCGATCCTCTCGCGCTTCGTGCACGACATCTGCGGCTGCGGCGGCGAGTGGAACATGCCGGATTACATCGCCGAGGCGGTCGAGAAGATCCGCGGCGGGGTCGGCAGGGAAGAAGTGCTACTCGGACTCTCGGGCGGGGTGGACTCGGCAGTCGCCGCCGCCCTTATTCATCGCGCCATCGGCGACCAGCTCACCTGCGTGTTCGTCGATACCGGCCTGCTGCGTCTGGACGAAGCGGACCAGGTGATGGAAGCGTTCGCCCGCCATCTCGGCGTCAACGTGGACAAGGTGGACGCGAGCGAGCGCTTCATGGGCGCACTCGTCGGCGTCGCCGACCCGGAGCAGAAGCGCCGTATCATCGGTCGCGAGTTCGTCGAGGTGTTTCAGGCTGAGGCTAAGAAATTTCCGAAAGTAAAGTGGCTCGCGCAAGGGACGATTTACCCGGACGTAATCGAGTCGGCGGGCGCGAAAACGAAGAAGGCGCACACCATCAAGTCGCACCACAATGTCGGCGGGCTGCCCGAGACGCTGCACCTGAAACTGCTGGAACCCTTGCGCGAATTGTTCAAGGACGAAGTGAGGGAGCTGGGGATCGCGCTGGGATTGCCGCGCGAGCTGGTGTTCCGGCACCCGTTTCCCGGACCCGGGCTGGGCGTGCGAATTCTCGGGGAAGTGAAGCGCGAATACGCCGACCTGCTGCGGCGCGCCGATGCGATTTTCATCGAGGAGCTGCGCGCGGCAAAGGACGCCGATGGCGCGGGCTGGTACGACAAGGTCGCGCAGGCCTTTGCCGTCTTCCTGCCGGTGAAGTCGGTCGGTGTGATGGGAGACGGCCGCACCTACGAGCACGTGGTCGCGCTGCGTGCGGTCCAGACTTCCGATTTCATGACCGCGCACTGGGCGCCGCTGCCGCACGAGCTGCTCGGCAAGGTGTCGAACCGCATCATCAACGAAGTGCGCGGCATCAATCGCGTTGTCTACGACGTTTCCTCGAAGCCGCCGGCTACAATCGAGTGGGAGTGAGGGGTCGCAGAATCCATCGAGCATAATCGGGATCTGGACAGCGGGTATTCTGGTCATTGACCACTTTGGTGACCATGGGCATAATAGTGGTCACTTGTGACCTGAAAGGCCCTGCATGCCCACTATTCAAGCCTCCGAATTCAAGGCCAAGTGCCTTGCGCTGATGGACCAGGTCGCGCGTACCGGCCAGACCATCGTAGTCACCAAGAACGGCAAGCCGGTCGCCGAACTGCGTCCGCATCGCCCGCCGCGCGCGAAGTCGCTCATCGGCTTGCACAAGGGGCAAATCGGAATCCGCGGCGACATCGTGTCGCCGATCGGCTCCCGACTCTGGGAAGCAATGAAGTGATCGTGCTGGATACGCACGTTCTGGTCTGGGCGGTCAGCGACAATCGCAAGCTGGGACGCAAGGCGCGCGTTTTGATCGACCAGTTTTGGACGATCGGGAAGATCGCCGTGCCAGCAATCGCGTTCTGGGAAGTTGGTCTTCTGCAAGCGCGCCGACGCCTCCAGTTGCCATCACCCGTGCGCGAATGGCGGGAGGCCGTGCTCGCGGCCGGTGCGATCGAGTTGCCGCTCGACGGGACTGTCGCGGTGCGCGCGCTCGACCTTTCCGGCCTGCATGACGATCCTGCAGACCGATTCATCGTCGCTACAGCGCTGGTCCACGGAGCGACGCTTATGACGGCCGATGGGCGACTGCTTGCCTGGCACCATGCTATGGAACGGCACGACGCGCGGAAGTAAGGCTCGCAAGGTACAGGAAATGATTGAGTGGGAATGAGCACAGAACTTGACACTGCCTTCATGCGCGAAGCCCTGAAGCTTGCCAGCGAAGCGGCGGGGCAGGGCGAGGTACCGGTGGGCGCGGTGGTAGTGAAGGACGGGGCGATCATCGGGCGCGGGTTTAACTCGCCGATCTCCGGAAACGACCCGAGCGCTCACGCCGAGATGCGCGCACTGCGCGAGGCGGCGAAGGCCCTCGGCAACTATCGACTCGAAGGCTGTTCGGTCTACGCGACGCTCGAACCCTGCGCCATGTGTGCCGGGGCGATCATGCACGCGCGGATCGCGAGGCTCGTCTACGGCGCGGCAGATCAAAAGACCGGTGCCTGCGGGAGCGTCGTCGATCTTTTTTCTGAAAAAAAACTCAATCACCACACGACGGTGACGGGCAGCGTTCTCGCGGTTGAGGCGGGCCGGCTGCTCTCGGAATTTTTTGCGGCGCGGCGCAATGCCGAGAATTGAAATCTCGATTCCCGAGCAGAGCCTCGCGCTCATCGAAGACGGGCGGGAAGTTCGGCGCTATGCCGTCTCGACCTCGAAGAACGGCCCAGGCGAGCGGGAGGGGAGTTTCTGCACTCCGCGGGGCGAGCACATCGTGCGGGCAAAAATCGGCGCCGGTCAGCCCACGAATTCTGTCTTTGTCGGGCGCCGCCCGACAGGGGAGATCTGGACACCGGAGCTGAGTGAACGCTTTCCGGGTCGTGACTGGATTCTCACGCGTATCCTGTGGCTGTCTGGGTGCGAGCTGGGGAGAAATCGGCTGGGGGAGGTGGACACCATGCGGCGCTACATCTATATCCACGGCAGCCCGGATACGGTGGAGATGGGGAAACCCGGGTCGATCGGATGCATACGCATGCGCAACCGGGATGTCGTGGAGCTTTTCGAGCTCGTGCCGGCAGGAACAGAAGTCGGGATCGCCACGTAGGCCCGCGTGCCCATGCGGGGTTTCACCCCTTCGGAAATCAGACACTTGACCTTCCGCGCGCAAGCTATCGCGACCTGCTATCCATACAACACGACGCACCGGCGTGATTTGGCGGGGCATTTCCGGGAAGGGTAGACTGACACCCGAATTGGTACATTTTTCGGAAGATGATTGAACATTAGGCGATGAGGAAGCAACCAAACAAGATGTCCACCATTCCCCCTGCGGTCCGTATCCTCCCAATGGACTCCCAGCAGGACGAGTTTCCTGGCTGGAGCATCGAGAAAGTGCAAACGGACTTCTTTCTCGGTGCCCTGCTGTTGCAATCGGATCCTGGCTGCTACGAGTACCGAACGCAGGGCCTGGATGCTGAACCAGGAACCGTGGTGCTGTTCCAATTTGCTTCACAGATCGTCGCGAGCGCGGTTCTTCTACGTACCGAGCGATACGAGCAACCCGACGGGCCATACAAGGGCGCCTTGTGGTTCGCCCCTAATTCGATCCAGGTATTCAAGCCCGTGGGTACAGGTGTGGTTCGCAAGCATTGGCCAAAGTTCACCGGGTTTAGCCAAGTAAAGTGGAATCTCAATTCCTCACGCTACCCCGCGTTCGAGCATGAGCTATTGGGCATCCAGCGGCCTGCACCACCAGTACCGCAAGCTCACGACTTGGACGCGCCGATGCGCGTACAGACTACGGTTTCGCGCATCCTTCGCGACACCCAACTTACGAATCGCGTCAAGATGTTGCACAACTACGAGTGTCAGATCTGTAGTCATACTCTCATCCTTGCTGATGGCTCGAGGTACGCAGAAGGCCACCACATCCAACCCTTGGGGGTGCCCCACAACGGGCCTGATGTTATTGAAAACATCGTTTGCCTTTGTCCGAATCATCACGCTGCTTGTGATCTCGGTGCGATCCGCCTTGACCCGAGCGAGTTACGCCAGCCCGCTGGTCATTACCTGAGCCAACGGTACATTGATTACCATAACAAGACCATATGGCAGGGACCGCAGGCCTAACTCTAGGTGCTGCGGACGGGCCATCAGCACCGCGCGTGTGCGAGCGTCTGCGCAGGCCCGCCGCAGACCAAAACGTTCTGCGCCTTCAATGCTGCCCTTTAATCACCACAGCTCTGAGGACAAATAGACATGCCTCACCCAGAGCAGCTAAGTCTTGCCCTTCCAAATGAAACAGTTTCTCGGCTGAACCTCAGCTACAAGCCATTTCATTGGCCGGGTTCTGATGTGTTCCCAGAATACGGGGGTTTTTCGATCCAAGAGCTATGGGACGGATACAAACACAAGAAGTGGTATGCCGCAGACCGTGTGCCTTACGATCGATTACAAAAACTTCTCGCACCACATCATGAGAAATGGATCGAGGCCCCCTGTATAGGTGCGCTGGTTTGACCTGCCCAGGTTCTCAGGACCAATCATAAGTTGAGAGAATGGCTCCCGCAACCCAGCGAGGAGCCCATGAAGAAGAGTCGTTTTACTGAAGAGCAGATGGTCGCAATCCTGCGTGAGGCCGACAAGGCGCCGGTCCCC
>JBGPTG010000068.1:0-12387 GCA_041490545.1 Gammaproteobacteria bacterium | reverse complement strand
GGCCGCAACGCTGCAGTTTCTCGCTGCGCTTCCCGAATGCCCGCCCTGCCTGGTGCCGATGCCGCCCATGCTCGAGTACGAGCAGACCTTCAATCCGTTTCGCGACGATCTGGCAGGACAGCCTTTCGCGCACAAGCAGGGTTGGGTGGACGTGCCGACCGGGTCCGGTCTGGGCATTGAAGTGGACCGTACCGTCCTTGAGCGCTATCGCATCGCCTGACCGGACGGAATCGAGACGCTGTCGCCTGGGCGCGACGCTCAAAGAGCCTTCGGATCAGTGGCTTAGGCTTGCAGACGCCGCTCGCCGTCGCCTGCCGACGACAGACCGGCATACCCGCCACCCCGGCGTCAGCCTTCAACTCCATGATTCGTCCATGATTCTCTGCGCATAACGCAGACTGGAACGAACATTGCTTCAGTTTTTAGCCCCGGCATTCGCCCGCCCGTAAGACCACGACCGGTGCGGACATCCGGCGACCGAAAGGAACGCAATGAAGCGCAGACTGAGCAGCGAAGCCCTCGACTGGCTGTGCCGGATCGGCATCGCCAGATCGGCCAACGAGCCCTTGAGCGGAATCCCGGCGAATGTCGCGCGACAGCTCACCATGCTGCACTGCGCCCAGGTCGACAGCCGCGGCGAGTACTCCCTGGCACCGACCAACCCGAAACCCGACGCCAAGCTGCCCTGACGGCCCTCAGCCGACAACCAGCGCCGCGTGCCGGCTCTGGCCTTCGGTCATGCCGCGCGCCTTCATCCAGTCGTAGGCGCGCTCGAAGAGCGCGGTGTCGTAGTAGTCCACGTGCTTGTAGTGCACGAACGCGCGCGACAGCTCGTGCGGCTGCAGCGCACCCTTCGCCGACGCGGCCACGTGATGCGCGTATTTGTAGAAATCCGCGTTGATGAGATCGACGGCCCGGTTCTCCGCGTCGTAATAGGCCTTGCGCTGCTCGGGCGTCAACTCGGGTGCCACCACCTCGCCGCCGCGGTAGAAGGAGGCGGCAACGATGTGCGCGCCCTCCTTCACGCCGAGGCTGATGAAGGGCTCCATCACCGTCACCGCGCGATAGCTTCGATTCTTCAGGCCTTCCCAGCGCTTGTACGGCAGACCGCCCTGCGCGATGTTGACGTGCTCGCGGCCGACGGCGCTCTCCAGCATCTGTATCGTCGTGTAGTGCGAGCCGGTCAGCTCCTGCACCACCACCGGCACGTCGGCCAGGTCGCGCGGCGTCTGCAACGCGTCGTCGAAGGTGAGGATCGCCTGCGCCGCAACCGCCGCCCGGAGCGCCGCGATGTTGCCGCCGCGCGTGCCGCGCTCGAGGCGGTCGATGCTCGCCCACTCGCAGACGTTGTAGCTGTCCGCCGAGCCGCATTCGAACATCTGTTCCTTGAGCCGCGACAGGACCGGCTTGTCGGCGCTGTCCTTCTCGCGGTCCGCGTAGGTCGCCGAGAATTTCACGTCCAGCCCGGCGCGGGCGAACAATCCTTCCTCGATGGCGACGATCACGGGAAGATCGAACACCGGGTTGTTGGGGGCGATCCTGACCTGGATGGGAGATGTCATGAGAGGGTCCTTTGGAATGAACGGTTTACGCCAGGCGCGTGGGCGCGTCCAGCATCGCCTGCCTGACGCGCTCGGGCAGCATCGGGTTTTCGCGGACACGCACGCCGGTGAGTCGATAGACGGCGTTCGCGATCGCCGGTGCCACCAGCGGGGTAGCCATCTGCCCGGCGCCCGTCGGATGGTTGTCGGTCGGGATGAGCTTGATGTGCATCTCGGGCATGTCGCGCATGCGCGGGACCGGGTAGTCGTGAAAGTTCTTCTGCTGCACCTCGCCGTTCGCGAACGTGATGCGCTCGGTGAGCGCGAGGCCCAGTCCCGAAACGATCGAGCTCTCGGTCTGCGCGACGATGTTGTCGGGCTGGATGGCGATGCCCGGATCGATGGTGCACCAGAAATGGTGGACGCGAATGCGGCCGCTGTCGCGCTCGACCGATACCTCGGCGATGCCGGCGAGCTGCGTGCCGGTGTAGTCGATGTAGGCGAAGCCGAGCGCGCGACCGTCGCGCTTCCTGCCCCAGTCGGCCATCTTCGCGACTTCCTCGACGACTGCCTTGCCGCGCGGGCTGTTCTTCAGCAGCTCCAGGCGCAAGGCCACCGGATCGACGCCGCGCTTCTCCGCCACCTCGTCGAGAAACGCTTCGATCGCGAATTTGGTCGGTCCCACGCCGATCCCGCGCAGCGACGACGTGCGGATGCCCGTGTCCTCGAGCAGGCCTTCACACAGGCGGTTGGGGATGTCGTAGGTCTTCAGCTCCCCGCCGCGCAGCGCGATGCCGTCGTTGCCCTTGAACATCTTGTAGCGCACCGGGTCCTGGAAGGCGAGCACCTGGTCGCACACCACGCGGTGGTGCCACGCGACCAGGCGGCCCGAGGCGTCGAAGCCCGCCTTGAGCCGCTGCACGTACAGCGGCCGGAAGCGCCCATTGCGCACGTCGTCCTCGCGCGTCCATAGCACCTTTACCGGGCGCTTCGATGCCTTCGAGAGCAGCACAGACTCGACCACGAATTCCTCGTCGCGATGCCCGCGCCGGCCGAAGCCGCCGCCGAGCATGATGTCGTTGAACTTGACGCGCTCGACCGCAATGCCGAGCGCCGCGGCCGCGGCGTTCACGGCCATGCTCTGGCTCTGCGTGCCGCACCAGATTTCCACCGAGTCACCCGAAGGCGAAACCGCGGCGACCGAATTCAGCGGCTCCATCTGCGCGTGATAGGCGTAGTCGCAGAAGTATTCGGCTACGAGCGTGACTTGAGCCTGGCTCATGGCCTCGGGCGCGTTGCCGACTTTCTCCCAGGACACGCCGCTGCGCGCGGGGTCGCGGGCCGCGACGGTGAACGCCGCGCGCGCTTTCTCGGTGGAGTGGCCCCAGGCCTTGCCGCCGTTGGTCCACGAGACCCTGAGCGCGTTTTTCGCCCGAAACGCCTGCCAGGGCTCGGTCGCGAGCACGGCCACGCCGTAGGGCAGGCGCAGCACGTCGACCACGCCGTCGATCCTGCGCGCCGCCTTGTCATCGACTTCGTCGGGCGCGCCGCCTTCCACGGGAGAGCGCAGCACCGCGGCATAGACCATGCCCTTCACCTGCGCGTCGATGCTGTAGGGCGCGGTGCCGTTGACCTTGGTCGGCACCTCGACGCGCGGCACGTCCTTGCCGATGAGGCGGAACTGGCTCGTCTTCTTCAGTTGCTCAGGCTTGATCTCGGGCGCCACTGCCGGGACGTCCATGAACGCGGCGATTTCGCCGTAGCCGAGCCGGCGCCCGGAAGCCGCGTGCACCACCACGCTCGGCTCGGTCGCGAGCTCGCTCACCGGCACGTTCCAGCGGCGCGCGGCACTATCGAGCAGCGCGAGGCGCACCTGCGCGCCGAACTTCCGGAGCGGAGTGAAATAGCCGTTCACCGAAAAGCTGCCGGCCGTATACATGAGACCGTTGAAGCCGGGATTGCCGTAGATCTTCTCGATCGGCGGCGCCGGCACGATGCGCACCTTCGACCAGTCGGCATCGAGTTCCTCGGCAAGAATCAGCGGCAGCGACGTGAGCGAACCCTGGCCCATCTCGGAGGCCGGCGACATGATCGCAATCGTGCCATCGGTCGAGATCGACACCCAGGGGTTGACCACGGTGTTCTTCGCATCGGCGGCGAACGCCTCGCCCGCGGCAAGCTGCAGGGCCGGTACGCCCAAGCCGACGCCGAATGTGAATCCGGCCGTGCCGGTCATGAAGCGGCGCCGACTCGCGTCCATCCGGGGATTCGCTGCGGTTCTCGTCTTCATGGCTTTAGGCCTCCTTCGCGGCACGTTCGATCGCGCGCACGATGCGCGGATACGTGCCGCAGCGGCAGATGTTGGTGCTCATGTGCTGCACTATTTCCTCGCGTGTGGGCTTGGGGTGGTCCTTCAGCAGATGCGCGGCGCGCATGATCTGCCCCGACTGGCAGTAGCCGCACTGCGGCACCTGCTCGGCCACCCAGGCCTTCTGCAGCGGATGATCCGACTTCGCCGACAGGCCTTCGATGGTGGTGATGCTGCGGCCGGCCAGATCCTTGATCAGCAGCTGGCAGGAAAAGGTCGAAACGCCGTCCAGGTGCACCATGCACGCGCCGCACTGTGCTACGCCGCAGCCGAATTTCGTTCCGGTGAGCTTGAGGTTTTCGCGCAGCACCCAGAGTAGCGGCGTGTCCGGATGCGCGGTGACGACGCGGCGCTTGCCGTTGACGCTCAGCGCGACTTTGATCTTGCCTGCCATGAAATCCCCCTTGGTGTGGACGGGGCACCGGCGACGAAGGCACCCGGGCTGGCGCCCAGTCTAGCGCAACCTTGACGGCGCGTGCTCCGCTGACGCGGCGCGCGGAAAAGCTCGTTGCTGCTGCGGCGCAACCAGAGAAAGGCCAGAGCTTGTCTAGGCGATTGGGCGCGCGCGGGATTCGCGAACGCGAAAACGAGCGTCGACGAATTCGTACAGCGCGCTCCCGGCGAGCAGTGCGGCAAGAAATACGAGGCCTTTCGCCGAACCGGCGCCGGCGAGCACGAGCGCCGGACCCGGACAGATGCCGGCTAGGCCCCAGCCCACGCCGAACACGAGGCTGCCCAGCACCAGCCGCCGGTCGATGTTCCCCGCGACGGGCAGCAGCACCGGCGCCCCGAGCAGCGTACGCGTGCGGGTGCGCATCAGCGCGAACCCGCCCGCGCCCACCGCGATCGCCCCTCCCATGACCAGCGCGAGCGACGGGTCCCAGGCGCCGGCAAGGTCGAGGAATCCGAGCATCTTTGCCGGATTGGCCATCCCGGCGACAATGAGTCCCACGCCGAAGACCAGCCCGGCAAGGAAGGAAGCGGCTGTATACATATTGCTCAGGCCGCAGGAAGGCGATGTCGCGTGGCGCGTCGCCTTTGTCGCCGGGCTCCTAGGATTCGTCGCCGATAGCCTGCCCCACGTGACACCGTTCACACCGCGCAAAGCCGTGCCGTTTTCTTCTGAGACCCGATCTCGTATCATGGGCGCTCTTTTCGATCATGAATCTTTCCGATCCTGCCGTCAGCGCCTCACTGATCGGCGCCTCCGCCACCGTGCTCACGGCGCTGGTGCAGTTGCGCCTGTCCTGGCGCAGGGAGCTGAAAGAGCGCGAGCGCGGCCAGCCGATCACGAAAAAATCGCGGCGCGGCCCGGTGCTCGCCGTGTTCGCCCTGATGATCGCCGCGGCGGTGGGCGGGTTCGCGCTGTCGCAGTATTTCGTCTCGCTGCGCGAAGGCGACCGCGACACGCTGCGTGCCGACCTGCAAACCCGGCTCTCCGAGATCAACGCCACGGCGATGCGGCTGGAACAGACCCGCACCAACGAGCGCCAGCAGATCGAAGGCGAAGTCCACCGCGCCGATACGGCGCGCCTGGGCGAGGAAGGGTCCGCGGCGAGCATCGTCGTGGGTCCGTGCAAGCCCGAAGGTGTTCCCGGCGACCGGCAGGACTGCACCGAGCAGAGCGCGCTGCGCGTCGCCGTCTGCGCGCGCGTGCCGGCAGCGGCGAGCGTCAAGGAAATCCAGCTTTATACCCGTCCGGAGGACTCGCAGCAGGGCTGGGCGGACTCGCGGGTGCAGGCCGGGCAGGACGCGGGGCAGGCGCGGTTCTCTGAAAAATCCTTCGAGCGCCCGGACGGCGACGGCGCGAAGCAGGTCTGCCAGGGTTTCGTGAACTGGAACCGCGAAAAACCGCGGCTGGCGCGGATTCTGGTCAAATACGCGCTTTAGACCCGCCCTCGGGCGGCCGGGAGGCGCTCCATGAAAATCCGCAGTGTTCTCGCGTTAGCGCTCGGCGCCTGCACCGCCACCGCGCTCGCGCAGACCGCCGACTATCCGGCCCGCGCGATCCGCGTCATCGTGCCGCTCGCAGCGGGCGGCAACCTCGACATCGTCGCGCGCGCGGTGTCCGAGCAGATCTCGCGCAGCCTGGGCCAGACCGTCCTCGTCGAGAACCGTCCGGGTGCTTCGAGCCTCGTCGGCACGCAGTTCGTCGCGAAATCCGCGCCCGACGGCTACACGCTGCTCGCCGTCGCCAATACGTTTGCCACGGTGCCGCTCGTCGTGGCGAGCCCCGGCTACGACCCGCTCCGCGATTTCGCCGGCATCACTCTGACTTGCCTCGTGCCTCAGGTGCTGATCGCGAATCCCGCTCTGCCCGCGCGAACGCTGAAGGAACTGATCGCGCTCGCCCGCTCCCAGCCCGGCAGGATCTCCTACGCGACCTCGGGGAACGGCTCGACCGGGCACATGGCGTCGGAACTCTTCAGCCGCCAGGCGGGCGTGCGCATGCTGCACGTTCCCTACAAGGGTAATTCGCAGGCCCTGATCGACGTGATCGGCGGACAGGTGAACCTGATGTTCGACCAGGTGAGTACGTCTGCCCCGCAGATCAAGGCGGGAAAAGTCCGGGCGTTCGCCGTCACCAGCCTCGCGCGCTCGCCGCTGCTTCCGGAGGTTCCGACCGCCGACGAAGCCGGGCTGCCGGGCTTCGAGGACATCACCTTCAACGGCCTGATGGCACCCGCCGGCACGCCGCGCGAGATCCTCGCGCGCGTCAATCGGGCGGTCGCCGAGGCGGTGCGCGCGCCGGACCTGCACGCGCGTTTCCTCGAGCGGGGCATCGAGCTCGTCGCGAGCGGCTCCCCCGAGGCGTTCGGCGAATACTTGAGGGCCGAGGTCGAAAAAAAGGGTCGGCTCGCGCGCGAGGCGGGCATCAAACCCGAGTAACGCCTGGCGCTAGCGTTTCTCCGCGGCCCGCCGCAGCGGCAAACTGCGCCGCGACACGCGGTCGGTCAGCCACTTCACCGAACGCCGCGCGCGCTCGGCCACCAGCGGCGGCGGCAACTGCACGTAGTCGTCGTTGAACACCTCGAAGCTGTAGTCGCCGCGATATCCCATGCGGTCGAGGCTGCGCACCAGTTCCGAAACCTTGTCGCTGTGCACGCCTTCGCCGGGAAACACGCGAAAGTGGCGCGCGGTGTTGATACGCTCCTCCGGCGAGCGCGTTTCCTGCCACATGAAGTCGGCGAGCTGGACGAGGAAAATCCTGTCGGGGCTCACGTAGTCGAGGCCTTCGAGCGAAAACCCTGTCGCCAGCATGTGGAACGAATCGAGCGCGAGCCCCAGGTTGGCGCGATCCGCGCGTTCGATGATTTCCCAGGCCTGCGGATACTGGTTGACGTATTTGCCCCAGGACAGGGCTTCGTAGGCGATGCGGATGTTGAACGGTATCGCGAGCATCGCGAGCTTGCGCAGGTCGTGCGCGAGCAGCTCGGGATCGTCGCCCGCGTGCGCCGAGGTCGAGGAGCACGCGAGCAGCAGCCTCGAGCCGGTGGCGTGACACATCTCGAGCATGCCCTTGGCGATATCGATCTTGTACGCGTGCAGGTGCCCGGACAGCCCCTCGAAGTCACGCAACACCTGGAACCCGGTGACGCGCAGCCCGCTTGCGCGCACCGCCGCGATCGCCGCCCCCGCGCCGCCGGGATCGCCGACGATATCCCGCGCCGAGAGCATGACCTGCGTGAAGCCGGCCTCGCGCATGGCGGCGAGCTTGGTCTGCAGCGTTCCCGCCAGCGTCACGGTGTCCATGCCGAAGTCATCGAGGTTCACGCGTTCTCCGTTGCCGGGCAGGGCGTCACTTCGCCGCCGCCGGCAGGTGGCTGACGACGAGTTCGAAGGTGACGCCGCCAAGGTAGACCTGGGTCAGCGCGCCTTTTTCGCTGGGCTGCACCGAGCCGTGATCGACGAACACCGCGCCGCGCTTCCCAAGCGCCCGCGTGGCCGCCAGGACATCCGGGGCGCCGAACCCGATCCGCAGGAGACTCTCTTCCCAGACGATGTCCTCCGAGCCAGGCGGAGGCTCGACGAGCTGCAGGTAGAACTTGTGGCAGGGACTCTCCAGCAGCGTTCCCTTCGGCAGGACGCCGAAGTACTGGCCGCCGGGCAGCACCGAAAAGCCGAGCAGGTTCTGGTAGAAATCGATCCAGTCGCGGCTGCGCTCGGCATAGACGCTCTGCACAATGCCGAAATAGTGCAGCCCGGCAATCGCCGGAGGATCGGGATCGGCGCCCGGCAGCGGCACGAAATCGACGTCGTAGATCGAGAAATCCTTGTAGCGGTCGACGAAATAAATGAGGCTGTCGCCGACCCCGTGTATGCCCGGAATGTTGAGTTCCATCGCCGAGGCGCGCGTCGGCATCTCCCAGGCGCCGAGCTCGAGCGCGTGACGGTAGGCCTGCGCCGAATCGCGCACGCGCAACGCGAACGCCGACGGCACCGGCGTGCTGGCGGGCGCGGAAAGCCCGGGGAGCGCGTCCGGATGCGCGTTGACGATCAGGTTCATCGGGCCCTGGCGGTAGAGCACGACTTCGCGCGAGCGATGCCGCGCGACCGGAGCGAATCCCATCATCTGCAGGACATTCCCCAGCGCCTGGGGCTGCGAGGTGGCGAACTCGATGAACTCGATGCCGTCCATCCCCAGCGGGTTGGTCGGTTCGGGATTCCGTTCGCGGATCGTCATCGTTTTCCTTTCCATCGTGAAGCCACGCTGCCGCGGTCCGCACCGCGCGCCTCCTCGACGATGACGCTTAGGCCGGCATGCGTTGCGGGAAATTCTACCCCAGTTCGCTGCCTCGACGGCTGCGCCGGGCTGGCTAAGTACGTCGAGCCGGAATTCGAAACAAAACACTGGCGCGCGAGGCCGGGATCAGGCTCGGCGGCCAGCGCGATCGCGCGCAAGCCGCCGGGGATCGCGCTGCGTTCAATCGATTTTCGCGCCGCTCTCCTTGACGAGCCTGCCCCAGCGCTCCAAGTCGGCCTCCATCGTCTGCCCTAGTTGCTCGGGCGTCATGGCCACGGGCTCCAGGCCGAACTTGACCAGGTTCTGCTGGCGGAATTCGGGATCGGCGAGGACTTTCGCCACTTCCGCGTGGATTTTTCCGACGATGTCTTTCGGCAGATGGGCGGGACCGAGCAGTCCGAACCACGTGCCCGTCTCGAATCCCGGGAGCGCCGCTTCCGCGATGGTCGGCAGATCCGGCCGTAGCGCAAGCCGCTTCGGCGTAGCCGCCGCAAGTATCCTCACCTTGCCGGCCTTCTCGTACGGTTCGACCACGCTGATGTTGACGAGAATGACCCCGATCTGGCCTGATAACAAGTCAGTCATGGCCGGAGCCGATCCTTTGTACGGCACGTGAAGCATGCTGACGTCGGCAAGCTTCTTGAACTGCTCCATGCTGATGTGGGCGTAAGTGCCGCTGCCGAACGAGCCGTAGCTGAGCGAACCGGGTTTGGCCTTCGCGAGCGCGATCAACTCCCGCACGCTGGTTACCGGAAGCGCCGCGCTTACCGCGATCACCGGTGAGATCTGGCACAGCACCGCAACCGGGGATAGATCCCGGAGCGCGTCAAAGGGCAGCTTGCTGTAAAGATGCGGGTTGATGGCGAGCACCGAACCATCGGCGACGAGCAGCGTGTAGCCGTCGGCCGGGGACTTCGCCACCGCCTCGGTACCGATGATCTGCGCGGCGCCGGGCCGGTTTTCCACGAGAACCGGCTGCCCCCAATCCCCGCTCAGCCGCTGGCCGAATTCGCGCGCCAGCAGATCGGTTATTCCTCCGGGCGGACTGGGAACGATCAGTTTCACGGACCTCGCGGGATAGCTTTGCGCGGCCGAAGCCGTGGCGGCGAGCGCGAGTAGCGCGGCAAACGCGGCATTGCGGACGGATTGACGGTGAATCATGTTGCCCTCCTTTTGTGGTTGACGATCAACGTGCGTTTTGCCTGCCTGCGACCGATCCGGGTCGCTTCGGTTTCCCGTCGACGAGCACGACGGCGATTCGGGCGGGTTCCTTCCCGCGATTGATCCAGCCGTGATGGGTGCCGCGCTGGATCATGATGTCCCCTGCCTTCAAGGTGATAGTGGAGTCATCGAGCTGCGCGTCGAGTTCTCCCGAAACGCAGATGACGTAATCGACGGTGTCGGTCCGGTGCAGGCCGTGCAGCGTGTTCCCGGGCTGGATTTCCAGAACGGTGAAGCGGGTTCCTCCCGCGGGCGGCGGCGTTCCGACGATGCGCTGGCCGGCGTCTTCGGCGAGCGTGAAATCGGCAGGCGTTTCCTCCGTCACCCACATCAGGGTGGAGGACACCTTCTCGTCCGAAAACTTATGGTTCGTGGCGGGCGCGTCGATCCACACCACGGCCTTGCCGGCGCCGTCGTGCCCGGTGACGATGCGCCGGATGCGCGGGCCCTTGCGTTTGTCGTCTGCCATGTTTCGCTCCTTGTTCGTGTGTCGCGCGCCGTTCACGGCAGCGGGCGCTCACCGCCCGGCACCGGCGCGTCGAACGCGTTCAGCATCATCGCGACCATGGTGTAGAACCCGACCGCCGTCACCAACTCGATCATCAGCTCGAGGCCGAGCGCCGCCGCGCCGCGGTCGTAGGCCGGCTGGCCGAGCGCGCGCGTTTCGCACAACTCGGAAACGATGTCGAACACCAGCGCTTCGTCCGCCTGCGCAAACGCCGGGCGCCGTCCGGCGCGGATCGATTCGACGATGTCCGCGGAAATCCCGGCCTTGAGCGCCGTCTGTTCGTGCGCGAACCATTCGTACTGCGCCGAGCAGTGGCGCGCCACGACCAGCACCGTCAGCTCGAACAGCCGTTTGTCCAGTTTGCCGCTCAGGCGCAGCGCGTTGCCGAACTGGTTGGCCCGGTCCGCCACCTCGGGCAGGCGCAGCCAGATGGCGAAGGGCCCCCGCACCGCTCCTCCGCGGGTGCCGGCGATCTCGTCGTGGATGCGCTTCTGCTGCGGGGTGAGCCGCTCGGGAAGCAGGTCGGGTACGCGCGCCATCGATTTTTCCTCAAAGCCAAGCTCGGCGATGCGTGGCACGATAGCACCGCAGATATAATGCCGTTATTCGATTTTTTGATCCCCTCATATCAGAACGGTTAGAGCAGGAAGTCCGGCGTGAAAGGCGACGTCAAAGCTTTGCGGCGCGTAAAGCTGCGCGAGCTGCGCATCCTGATCGCCGTGTCGCAGCACGGCAGCCTCGCGAAAGCGGCGGAACAGCTTGCGATGTCGCAGCCGGCCGTATCCAAGGCGATCGCCGATCTCGAGGACGCTATGGGCGTGAGCCTGTTCGATCGCACCAATCGCGGCGCGGAACCGACGGAGCAGGGACGCATCGCGATTCAGCGCGCGGTCAACATGTTCGACGAGCTGCGGCAAGCGTCGGAAGAGATCGATTTTCTGGCCGATCCGATGAGCGGCGAGCTGCGCGTCTGGGCGACGGTCGGCTTGGCCGGCGGGATGCTCCCGCATGTCCTCGACACGATCAATCGGGAGCGGCCGGGAATCCACAGCAGCATCATGGAGGGCGAACTCGAAGAGCTGGGGCCCTTGCTTCGGACGCGCACTATCGACGTCGCCCTGAGCCGAATGCCGCCCGCGAGCGCGGGAGGCGATATCGCGTTCGACAGATTGTTCGAAGACCGGTTATTCGCGGTAGTGGGCGCCGGCCATCCTCTTTCGCACCGGCGCAAGATTTCGCTCAAGGAACTCGCCGGCGAACGCTGGATCATTCCGTTCCCGGACACGTCGGTCCATGCGCGGGTTCGCGCGGCTTTCGACGGTCTGGGCATCGCCATGCCGGAGGCGGTAATGGCGGCCATGTCGCTGCATCTGCGCTACGAACTTGTGCTGACCGACCGCTACGTGACGACGCTGCCGGGTTCGCTGCTGCTGTTCGGCAACGCACACACGGCGGCGCACGTTCTCCCCGTCGATCTTCCAGGCGGCGCGCCCACCGGAATTGCAACATTGAAGGGCCGTAGCCTTTCGCCCGTCGCCAGGCTATTTGTCGAGTGCGCGCGCAAGGCAAGCCGGTCGATCGAAGGTCTGGACGCGAGCGGGCTGCGCAGCGCACTGCTCCGGCGGGCGAGACCGGGTATTCGGCGGTGATCGTTCAGGGACTCGGTCGCGAAGGCCGAATAGGAGAATCGATGCGCGCCGAAGGCAATCCCGATTTCAAGTCGCCGCCACTCGGCTGCGATGCCCACTTTCACGTGTTCGGTCCGGCGGAACGTTATCCGTACAACTCATCCGACCCGCGCTACAAACTGCCGTTCGCGCCACTAGCAGATTTCCTCGCGCTGTCGAAAAAGCTCGGGCTCGAGCGTTTCGTCTTCGTGCAGCCCTCCGCCTACGGCCGCGACAACCGCTGCATGCTCGATGCGATGCGCGAAGCCGGAATGCGGAAATGCCGTGGCATCGTCGACATCGACGAGAACGCACCCGATGCCGAACTCGCGCGCCTG
>JBGPTG010000067.1:0-12502 GCA_041490545.1 Gammaproteobacteria bacterium | reverse complement strand
GGTGTGCGTGGTGAGGAAACGCTCGCTGCTGCGTTTCATGCGACCGCGTCGAGGAAAGCAGGCGGCCGCCGCGCGCCGCCTACTTCGATGCTCCGGGCTTGCCGGATCCACCCGGCCGCTGCCACTGGTCCTGGCTCTTTCTCGCATCCAGCGCCTGGCGGATGCGCTGCTGGACGTTCTCCTGCCCGGGCTCGACGTAGAGCTTGTCGACGTCGGCGCGATACTCCCCCATCGTTGCCTGATCGGCCACGCGCGCGCTTTCGGCGAGCCGCATCCTCTCGGACTTTTCCGTGAGGAACTTCTTCAGCATCCTGCGCAACACCCACAGCCCGACGGCGGCGGCAACGACGACGCCAAGCGTCACCCAGGTGCGGGACATGTCGCAGCCGGGCACCTGCGCGCAACGCAGCGTATAAGCCCACCACGCTTCCAGTTGTGTCACCCAAAGCCGTATCGAATCCATGGCCGGCAGAGTCTACGCAATGCGCCCTGCATCTTCAAGAAAACGCCTGAATCCCCGCACAGGCATGCGGTGCGTTGGCTTTCCGCGGAGCGCCGTCAGCGTCCGTCGGGGAGCGCGCGGTCGACGAACCGCGCCGCGACGACATCTTCGTAGGGAACCTCCGCCGACAGGAGCCCCATACTCCTGGAAAACGCGTTGAGAGCCAGCACCGTCTGCGCCGATATTGCCGGTTCGTAGAACGGAGCGTCGCGACGAATCAGCTCCGGTATCAGCTCCAGCTCGGCGGCGGGAAAATGTCTCTTCGCCGCCTCGAGGGCGAGACCGGGGTTCTGCCTGAGCGCCGCCTGCGCGTGCACCACCGCCCGCACCGCCGCGGCCACCAGCGCCGGATCGCGGTCGATGAGCTTCTGCGTCGCGACGAGCGCCGGAAACGTGTAGTCGGCGCAGCCCTTCGGTCCGTCGCCGCGCCGCGCATCTATCATCAGGGTTCCGATGCCGCGGCGCAGGGCGACTTCCGCCCCCATCCCGTTCGCCCAGAACCCGTCGACAGCCCCGTCCTCGAGCGCCTTCGCCGCCGCCATGCCGAACGAAACGCCGGCGCCACTGGCCCCGGGCACCGGAGCGATCGCAACATCGCGCTCGGGGTCGATGCCCGACTCGGCGAGCATGCGCTTCAGCCCGTCGGCGGGACCGGGCGCGGCGCCGATGCGCAGACCCTTCAGCACGCACAAGTCGCCGCGCTTCGCATTCAGGTTCTTGCGCACCACGAGGAACCAGTACATCTTCTGCGCGAGCGCGCACAGCAGCCGGCAGCCTTCCCAGTCGCGGAACGCGTAGAGCGGCGCATGCGCCGCTCCGCCGACGAAGTCGATTTCTCCTTCGTGCAGCGCTTCGCAGGTCTTGATGACCGGGAAAAGCAGCTCGATGCTCGCGTCAAGACCTTCTTTCTTGAAGAATCCGAGTTCGACCGCCGCGATCGCCGGGAAATACGACGGCGAAATCATGTCGGGGATGGCGACGCGCAGCATCCGGGCGGTTCTGTCCGTCGCGAGGGCGTTCAGGCCTGCAGCGGCTTGTAGCGGATGCGCCTGGGTTTGGCGCCTTCTTCGCCGAGCCGCTTCACCTTGTCGGCTTCGTATTCATGGTAGTTGCCGCTGAAGAACACCACTTTCGATTCGCCTTCGAAGGCGAGGATATGGGTGGCGATGCGGTCGAGGAACCAGCGGTCGTGCGAGATGACCAGCACGCTGCCGGCAAATTCGAGAAGCGCGTCCTCGAGCGCCCGCAGCGTTTCCACGTCCAGGTCATTCGAAGGCTCGTCCAGCAGCAGGACGTTGCCTCCGGTGAGCATCGTCTTGGCGAGGTGCACGCGGCCGCGCTCGCCGCCGGAGAGCGTGCCCACCTTCTTCTGCTGGTCGGCGCCCTTGATGTTGAACCGCCCCAGGTAGGCACGCGAGGGCATCTCGAACTTTCCCACGGTGAGGATGTCCGCGCCGCCCGAGATGAATTCCCAGACGGTCTTGTCGGCCTCGAGCGCCTCGCGCGACTGGTCCACGTGGGCGATTTGCACCGTCGGGCCGATGACGATGTTGCCCTTGGCCGGTTTTTCCTTGCCGGTGATCATGCGGAACAGCGTCGATTTGCCGGCGCCATTGGGGCCGATGATGCCGACGATCGCTCCGGGCGGCACGCTGAAAGACAGATCGTCGATGAGCAGGCGGTCGCCGTAACCCTTGCTCACGCCCTTGAACTCGATCACCGAATCGCCGAGGCGCTCGGCGACCGGAATGAAAATCTCCTGCGTTTCGTTGCGCTTCTGGTACTCGTAGGAGGAAAGTTCCTCGAAGCGTGCAAGCCGCGCCTTCGACTTCGCCTGGCGGCCCTTGGGGTTCTGCCGCACCCATTCCAGCTCCTTTTGCATCGACTTGATGCGCGCCTGCTCCTGCTTCTCCTCGACCTGGAGGCGCTGCTCCTTCTGCTCGAGCCACGACGAGTAGTTGCCCTCCCACGGAATGCCGTAGCCGCGATCGAGCTCGAGGATCCACTGGGCCGCGTTGTCGAGGAAGTAGCGGTCGTGCGTCACCGCGACCACGGTACCGGGAAACCTCCGCAGAAACTGCTCGAGCCACTCGACGCTCTCCGCGTCGAGGTGGTTGGTGGGCTCATCGAGCAGCAGGATGTCGGGCTTGGAGAGCAACAGGCGGCACAGCGCCACGCGGCGCTTCTCGCCGCCGGAGAGCGGCGCGATCTTCGCATCCCACGGCGGCAGGCGTAGCGCATCCGCCGCTACGTCCATCTGAAGGTCGGCGCTGTCCGCATGCGCGGTGTTGACGATCGCCTCGAGCTTCGCCTGCTCCGCGGCGAGCTTGTCGAAGTCGGCGTCGGGTTCGGCGTAAGCGGCGTAGACCTCATCGAGGCGCTTCTTCGCTGCAAGCGTTTCGCCCAGGCCCTCCTCCACCGTCTCACGCACGGTTTTTTCCGCTGCAAGCTGCGGCTCCTGCGGCAGGTAGCCGATTTTCAGATTCGGCAGCGCGACGACTTCGCCCTCGAAATTCGTGTCCTCTCCGGCCATGATCCTGAGCAGCGTGGACTTGCCCGAGCCGTTCAAGCCGAGCACGCCGATCTTCGCGCCGGGAAAAAAATTGAGGGAAATGTTTTTGAGGATCTGGCGCTTGGGCGGGACGAGCTTGCCGACGCGGCGCAGGGTGTAGACGTACTGGGACATTGGCTTCCGAAATCGCGAAAGGGCGACAGCTTAGCGCATTTGCGCTACCGTCCGACCGGTGCGTTAGACTTTCCCCATGTCCGTCCCGATTCCAGTAGATCCGGAAGGTAAGCTTCCGCCTCCAGCGAGCCGGGAATTCGCGCTGTGGAGCCTGGGGTTCAGGCCCTTCTATCTGCTCGCGGGACTCTTCGCCGCCCTGTCAGTTCCCCTGTGGGCCGCGAGGTTCGCGGGCTGGCTCGGGGAGCGGGTGTACTTTTCCGAGGCGATCTGGCATGCGCACGAGATGATCTTCGGCTACGCATTCGCCGTGGTCACGGGTTTTCTGTTCACGGCGGTTCGCAACTGGACGGGACGCCCAACTCCAACCGGCCTGGCGCTCGCCGCGATCGCAGGGCTCTGGCTCGCCGGCCGGATCTTTGCGTTCACGCCCTGGACCATGCTCGCCGCTGCCGCCGACACGGCGTTCGCGCTTGCCGCAGCCCTGGGAATCGGCGTGCCGCTCGTTGCGAGCGGCAACCGCCGCAACTATTTTTTCATCGGCGTGCTGCTGCTGCTCGGCGCCGCGAACCTCGCGTTCTATCTGGCGAAGGAAGAGCTGCTTCACGTGGCCGTAAGCGAAGGCGTGCAAGTCGCCTTGGATCTGATTCTCTTCGTCATGACCGTCATGGCAGGGCGCGTGATTCCGATGTTTACGGCCAGCGCCGTTCCCGGCTCGAAGCCGACGCGTCATGCCCTGCTCGAGCGCACCGCACTCGGCAGCGTCCTGGTGATGATCGCCGCCGATGCGTTCTCCGCTTCGGGAAGTATCATTGCAGTCGTTGCCTCGCTGGCCGCGCTCGCACACGCTGCGCGGCTCGCGCTGTGGCAGCCATGGCTGACACTGGGACGCCCGATCCTCTGGATCCTTCACGCGTCGTACGGCTGGGTCGTGATCCATCTGGCGCTTCGCGCGCTCGCGTCACTCGACATCGTGCCCGCGAGTCTCGCCACGCACGCGCTCACCGTCGGCGCGATCGGCGGCATGACGCTAGGCATGATGACCCGCACCGCGCGCGGCCACACCGGCCGGACGCTCCAAGCCGGCCTCTCGGAAACCGCCTGCTATTCGCTGGTGCAACTTGCCGCAGTCGTTCGCGTGCTCGTGCCGATCGCGGTGCCCGCATGGTATTTTTCCGCGGTGACCGTTTCGGGCTTGCTATGGTTCGCGGCGTTCGCGCTGTTTACGGCGGCGTACTGGCCGATACTCACCCGGGTGCGGGTCGACGGGAAACCCGGTTGACGCGCCGCAGTGCACGAGCTGCCCGACGTCGTCATCCTAATTGTCCCCGCCAGTGTCCGTTTGTGCAGTGGACCCACGGCCCACTGCACACCCTTGGAGTAATTAGCTGAACTTGGCCGGGAATTGCTTGGCGATGGCGCCGGCCAGCGCGTCGGCGATCACGTACATGTGTTTCTTCATTGCTTCCCAGGTCTGTGCCTCCTCGGCGTACTGTTTGCTGCGCAATTGCTGGATCTCCAGCATGTGATGCCCGCCGTGCGCGAGCAGCAGGCCGTTCAGCGTGTCGAACGGCAGGTTCGGGTTGGCACCGCTCAGGAATTTGGCGATTTCGCTTGCATTGCCGGTCAGGTTCCTGACCGCCGCGTCCTGCTTGACCTTGCTGCCCGCCGCCTCGAGGTACTGCTTGACCGCGCCGTAGTGCCCGGCGAGCAGGCCGAACAGCTTCTCGGAGGCATCTTTGCCGTAGTACGGTTCGATCGCGCCCGCGATCTGCTTGGCGTTGGCGACGACTTCCTTCTCGGCAGCAGCCGCCGCCTTCTTGTTTCCAGCGAGGGTGTCGACGACCACGTTGCGCACCCAGAAGACGTGGCCCACCCACAGGTCGCGCAGCGCGGCGCCGGTTTCGGCCGCCTTTGCGGTAGCGGGAGCCTGAGCAACGACAACATGTTCGGCGTGCTGCGCGAAGGCCGGCACAGCCGGTGCCAGGAACGCGGCCAGAATGGCGGCTGCCATGAGGGATTGTTTGACTGGTTTCATTGCATTTTCCTTTGTGGTGGATTTAGGTCGGAAGAGCGGTAAGCGACTGCAGAATACAGTTCTATGAACACTTTGTACAGTTATATATGTTATTAGTGTCTTTAGTGTGTTATTAACTATAATGAGCGCTTGGCAAGGACTCGGCAGCACGCCCCGGCCGGAAAGGAACACCCAATGCTTGAGATACTGGGCGACAGACAGAAGCAACTGCTTCAGCGGCTGATCAAGAACAAGACCGGCATGACGGTGGACGGCATCTCGAAGGAACTCAAGATCACACGCAACGCGGTGAGGCAGCACCTCGCCGCTCTGGAAAGCGACGGGCTGGTGGCTTTGGGTTCAACGCGCCCTTCGGGAGGGCGGCCGCAGCAGCTCTACGTGCTGACCGAGAAGGGCAAGGAGGTCTTCCCCCGCCACTACTCCTGGTTCGCGCAATTGGCGGTGGAGTCGGTCAAGCTCGAGCATGGGGCCGAAGGCCTGCACAAGCGCCTGGGCGCGATGGGTGCGGGCGTCGCGGCGCAGTTGCGTACCCAGAACCCCGGCCTCAAGACCCGCGCGCAGAAAGTCGAAAGGCTTGCTGCAGTGATGGATCAGCTCGGCTACAACGCGCACAACGCGGGCGCCGCGGACAAGGCGCCGGTGATCGAGGCCGACAACTGCGTATTCCACGAGCTCGCCATGAAGAACCCGGAGATCTGCCGCTTCGACCTGGCCATGATGGGTGCCTTTACCGACAGCAAGGTGGAACACCAGGAGTGCATGGCGCGCGGAGGCAACGTCTGCCGCTTCAAATTTACGCCCAAGGGCTAGCCGGGTCGTCAGCCTGCGCCCGACCCGTTGAAGCGCACCGCCGGAATTACGCGAATCCAGACGAAAATGAGTCCGCTCCTCCACTGGTTCGGCCGGCGCCTCGCCGACTATCTCTCCAAGCCGAGGCGGGGTGCGCAGATCGCGACTTTCCCGCACGAGCTGCTCGAGGACGTGCTGCGGCCCGGCGACGTGCTGCTCATGGACGGGAACACGCGCATCAGCGCCGCCATCAAATATCTGACCCAATCGACCTGGTCGCACGCCGCCTTGTGCATCGGCGACGCGCTCGGCCCGCCGCCGCCAGGGGAAGCGCCCAGGACAATGGTCGAGGCTGACGTGCGCGAAGGGGTGCGTGCCGTCCCCGTCAGCGCCTTTGCCGGAATGCACACGCGCATCTGCAGGCCGGTCGGCCTCTCGCAGGAGGATCTGCGCAAAGTGATCGATTTTGCCGTTTCGCACATTGGCGCGCGTTACGACCTGAAGAACGTCATGGATCTGGCGCGCTATCTGATTCCGACTCCGCCGGTCCCGGTGCGCTGGCGCCGCCGCCTGATTGCATTCGGCAGCGGCGATCCGACGCGTGCGATCTGCTCGACGCTGATTGCCGCGGCCTTCGAACAGGTGCGCTACCCCATCCTTCCGGACGTTACGATCGAGGGGACCGACGACCCGGCGTGCCACGATTGCCACCATGAGGTCATGCACATCCGGCATCACAGCCTGTACACACCGCGCGACTTCGACATCTCGCCGTATTTCGAAGTGGTGAAACCCACGCTCGCGCAAGGGTTCGACTACCACCGGCTGGAGTGGGCGAGCGATCCGGCCTGAACGAGAAAACAACATGGCACAGTTCGAAACCCAGTTGTTGCGCAGCGAAACCGTGGCCGAGGGAACGATGGCCTTCCACTTTGCCAAGCCGGCTGGCTTCAGTTTCGAAGCCGGCCAGTCGGTGAACCTGGCCCTCATCGATCCGCCCGAAACCGACGCCAGAGGCAACCGGCGGACGTTTTCCCTGGTGAGCGCGCCCTACGAAGACGAGGTCGTGATCGCGACGCGCATGCGCGATACGGCATACAAGCGCGTGCTCAAGGCGATGGCCCCCGGCGCGCGGGTAAACCTGCGCGGGCCCGCCGGCAAATTCACGCTGGATCGCGCCGAGAGCCGGCGGGCGGTGTTTCTCGCTGGAGGCATCGGCATCACACCTTTCGTGAGCCTGTTGAGGCAGGCCGCGCACGACCGGCTCGACCACGACCTGTGGATGTTCTACTCCAACCGCCGGCCCGAGGACGCTGCGTTCCTCGACGAGCTGTTGGGGTTGCAGCAACGCAACTCACGCCACCGTTTCATCGGCACCATGACCGAGATGGGAAAGTCGAGCCGGCCCTGGAGCGGCGAAACGGGATTTCTCGACCGCGCCATGCTCGAGCGCCACCTGAAAGATCTCGCAACGTCCGTCTACTACGTGGCGGGACCGCCGGGACTGGTCGAGACCATGCAGAAAATGCTTGCCGAAGCCGGCGTCACGGACGAGGCGATCCGTACCGACGAGTTTTTCGGGTACTGAAGCGCCGGAAGTCGTCGCGCGCGGGCAGCAGCGCCGATAAAATAGGCGCATGCTGCAACGCCGCTCCGATCCCGCGATCGTCATCCGCGGCGCCCGCCAGAACAACCTGAAAAACCTGTCGCTGGAGATTCCCACCGGCGAGCTCGTGGTCGTCACCGGCGTCTCGGGATCGGGAAAGTCCTCGCTCGTCTTCGACACGCTCTACGCCGAGGGGCAGCGGCGCTACGTCGAGACCTTCAGCCCGTACGCGCGCCAGTTCCTCGACCGCATGGACAAGCCGCAGGTGGACGCGATCGAGGGCATCCCCCCGGCGATCGCCATCGACCAGACCAATCCGGTGCGCACTTCCCGCTCCACCGTGGGCACCATGACCGAGCTGAACGACCATTTGAAGCTGCTGTTCGCCCGCGCCGGTCAGCTTCACTGCAGCGGCTGCGCGCGGCCCGTGCGCCGCGACACGCCGGCCTCTGTATACGAACAGCTCGCCGCCCGCGCCGGTGCGGCAGGCGATCCCCGGCTCATCGTGACCTTCCCGGTGACGGTGCCGAAGAATTTCAAGGAAGAGGAAGTCCAGGCGCTGCTGAAGGCACAGGGCTACGACCGCATCCACGCGAGGACCGCCACGGGACTCGAAGTCGTTCAGGACCGGCTGCGCATGTCGTCAGCCGAAAAATCGCGCGTGATCGAGGGCATCGAAGCAGCGCTCAAGATCGGCCAGGGGAAAATCAACGTCACTCCGCTCGATGCCGACGGAAAGGCATCGGCGCCCTGGCGATTCTCCTCCGACCTGCACTGTCCAGACTGCGACATCCACTACTCGGAACCGGCGCCGGCGCTGTTCTCCTTCAATTCGCCGCTTGGCGCCTGCGAAACCTGCCGCGGCTTCGGCCGGGTCATCGGCATCGATTACGGACTCATCGTCCCGGATGAATCGAAGACGCTCGCCGAAGGCGCGATCCGCCCTTGGCAGTCGCCGAGCTTCCACGACTGCCAGGACGACATCGAGAAGTACGCGAAGAAGCGCGGCATTCCGCTCGATGTCGCGTTCCGCGACCTGAGCGCGGCGCAGCGCCGATGGGTGCTCGAAGGCGAGCCGGAGTGGGTGAGCTGGCGAAAATCCTGGCCGGGTGTCTGGTACGGCGTCGCGCGATTCTTCAAGTGGCTCGAGACCAAAGCGTACAAGATGCACGTGCGCGTGCTCTTGTCGCGCTACCGCGCCTACACGCCTTGCAGCGCCTGCGGCGGCGCGCGCCTGAAACCCGACGCCCTGCTATGGCGCGTGGGAACGAAGGACGACGCCGACCGCGTGCTCGATCCGGGCAAGCGCTTCGTTCCCCAGGGCGCAAAATTCGGCGACGCGGCGTTGCGCGCGCTGCCCGGTCTCGCCCTGCACGACCTCATGCAGCTGCCCGCCGCGCGCACGCGCGATTTCTTCGAGGAACTGAAGCTTCCCGCGCCCCTGGACGAAGCCACCGACCTGCTGCTCACCGAGATCCGCGCGCGGCTGCGCTACGTCTGCGAAGTCGGCCTGGGCTATCTCACGCTCGACCGCCAGTCGCGCACGCTCTCAGGCGGCGAGGTGCAGCGGATCAATCTCACCACCGCGCTCGGCACGTCGCTCGTCAACACGCTGTTCGCGCTCGACGAGCCTTCGATCGGACTGCATCCGCGCGACATGGGGCGCGTCATCGGCGTGATGCAGCGCCTGCGCGACGCCGGCAACTCGCTCGTCGTGGTGGAGCACGATCCGCAAATCATGTTCGCCGCCGACCGCATCCTGGACATGGGCCCGGGGCCGGGTGAGCGCGGCGGCGAGATCGTGTTCTTCGGCACACCCGGCGAACTGCGCGCGGCGAAGACGCTCACCGCCGAATATCTTTCCGGCAGAAGACGCGCCGATGGAAATGCTCGTCACCCCCGCGAAAACGGGGATCCAGCGACGGGCAAAAGTCCCTGGGTTCCCGCTTCCGCGGGAACGACGAAAAAAATCGAGTTGCTCGGCGCGGCCGAGCACAACCTGAAAGACATCGACCTCGCCATCCCGCTCGGGCGGCTGGTGTGCATCACCGGCGTCTCGGGCTCGGGGAAATCCACGCTGGTGCAGGACGTGCTCTACGCCGCGCTGCGAAAAGCGAAGGGCAAGCCCACCGAAACGCCGGGGACATTTCGCGAGTTGCGCGGTCATGCTCTGATCGAGGACGTGGTGATGGTGGACCAGACGCCGATCGGGCGCACCACGCGCTCGAACCCGGCGAGCTACGTCGGCGCCTGGAACGCCATCCGCGACATCTATGCCAGACAGCCGCTCGCGAGAGAGCGCAAATACACCGCCGGCACCTTCAGCTTCAATTCCGGCAACGGCCGCTGTCCCACCTGCGGCGGCAACGGCTTCGAGCACGTCGAGATGCAATTCCTCTCTGACGTCTACTTGCGCTGCCCGGACTGCAACGGCCGGCGCTTTCGCGACGAGGTGCTCGAGGTCGTGGTGGATGCGAAGTCGATCGCCGACGTGCTCGAGCTGACGGTGTCCGAGGCGCTCGCGTTCTTCCGGGACCAGCCCGAAGTCCCCGCGGCGCTGAAGCAGGCAGTCGAAACGGCGCTCGCGCCTTTGGCCGACGTCGGGCTCGAGTACCTGCGCGTCGGCCAGCCGGTGCCGACGCTCTCGGGCGGCGAAGCGCAGCGGCTGAAGCTCGCCGGGCATCTGGTCGCGGCAAATTCCGTCGCCTCCGCAAAAGCGGGGGCCCAGCGACGCGGAAAGTCCCTCGAATTCCGCCCCCGATCGGAGTCGAGGGCAAGCGTACGCGGGAATGACGGCACCAGCGGAAAACTCTTTCTCTTCGACGAGCCGACCACCGGCCTTCACTTCGACGACGTCGCGAAGCTGCTCTCCGCATTCCGCCAGTTGATCGCTGCGGGGCATTCGCTGGTGGTGATCGAACATAACCTGGATGTCATCGGCGCCTCGGACTGGATCGTCGACCTGGGGCCCGAGGGCGGCGACGCCGGAGGCGAAATCGTCTGCACGGGCACGCCGAGCGAAATCGCGGCGCACGCCGGTTCGCACACGGGCAAGGCGCTGCGCGAGTACGCGGAGGCGCTGGCAAGGCCCGCCGCTCTCCGTGCGGCGGAGCCCGGAGTGCCGCTGCAGGCCCGCATCAGCGAGTCGATCAGGATTCACAACGCGCGCGAGCACAATCTGAAATCCATCAACGTCGAGATCCCGCGCAACGAGTTCACCGTCTTGACCGGCGTCTCGGGCTCGGGGAAATCCACGCTCGCCTTCGACATCCTCTTCGCCGAAGGTCAGCGCAGGTATTTGGAGTCGCTGAACGCCTACGCGCGCCAGTTCGTGCAGGGCGCGGCGCGGCCCGACGTGGACGCGATCTTCGGCATCCCGCCGACGGTCGCGATCGAACAGCGCACCAGCCGCGGCGGAAGCAAGAGCACGGTCGCGACGCTGACCGAGATCTATCACTTCCTGCGCTTGCTCTACGTCAAGCTCGGGCTCCAGCACTGCCCCGACTGCGAGGTGCCGATCGAGCCGCAGGGCGAAGACGCCATCGCGGCGCGCCTGTTGCGAGAATACAGGGGGCAACGCATCGGCCTCCTCGCACCGCTCGTCGTCAACCGGAAGGGCTACTACACCGATTTGGCCAAGTGGGCGCGAGGCAAGGGCTACGCTTTCCTGCGCGTGGACGGCGAGTTCCTGCCGACCGACAAGTGGCCGCGGCTGTCGCGCTTCCAGGAGCACAGCATAGAACTCCCGGTCGCCGACCTGCGCATCGCCGCGGACAATGAAGCCGAAATCCGCCGGGCCCTTGCCTGCGCCCTCGAGTTCGGCAAGGGCGTCGTGCACGTGCTTGCGGACCTCGACCGCCTGGCGGAGGCTAGAGCGAACTCTCGATCGGCGCGCGTGGAAATGGACCTCCCACAGCGCGTCTTCTCGACGAAACGCGCCTGTCCTTCGTGCGGGCGCAGCTTCGCCGAGCTCGACCCGCGGCTTTTCTCGTTCAACTCCAAGCACGGCTGGTGCCCGGAGTGTTACGGCACCGGCCTCGCGCTCGACAAGGTCGAATGGGACGAGGAGCGCGAGAAGACCGGCACCGAGGACCGCGTGCTCGACTCGTGGATCGAATGGCTGGAGGTGGACGAGAGTTGTCCTGCATGCGACGGCAAGCGCCTCAACCGCGAGGCGCTCGCGGTGCGCTACCAGGGGCGCTCGATCTCCGAGCTCGCCGCGCTTCCCGTGGGCAAGCTCGAGGCGCTGTTTCGCAGCCTGGAGCTCTCCGGCCGCGAGGCCGAGATCGCGCGCGATATCGTCGCGGAGCTGCGCTCGCGCCTCTCGTTCCTGGCCCAGGTGGGCCTTTCCTACCTGTCGCTCGACCGCTCGGCGCCGACGCTCTCCGGCGGCGAGGCGCAGCGCATCCGCCTCGCTTCGCAGCTCGGCTCGAACCTGCGCGGGGTGTGCTACATCCTGGACGAGCCCACCATCGGGCTGCACGCGCGCGACAACAAGGTCCTTCTCGACACGCTGGAAAAACTGCAAGCCAAAGGCAACACGCTCGTCGTCGTCGAGCACGACGAGGACACGATCCGGCGCGCCTCGCACATAATCGATCTCGGTCCCGGCGCGGGAAAACAGGGCGGCCGCGTGATCGCCGAAGGCTCGGCAGACGACCTGATGCGAAACCCCGATTCGGTGACAGGACGATTCTTGCGGAACCCGCTCGTGCATCCGCTGCATCCGCCGCGCACGGTGAATCGCGGAACACTTTCGCTGGAGATCGCGGGCGCGTCGCTGCACAACCTGAAAAACATCGACCTGCGTGTGCCGCTTGCCAGGCTCAGCGTGATCACCGGCGTTTCGGGCTCGGGCAAATCGACGCTGGCTCGCGACGTGCT
>JBGPTG010000066.1:0-12599 GCA_041490545.1 Gammaproteobacteria bacterium | reverse complement strand
TCCAGCCCCGGGATGACTGCGGATCCTCCGGTCAGCAGCACGTGCTCGACAGAAGTGTACTGGGTCGAGGTAAAGAAAAACTGCATGGCGCGCTGCACTTCGAGGGCAGCGTTTTCCATAAAAGGCCGCAGTACCTCGGATTCGTAGTTCTCGGGGAGACCGCCCGAGCGCTTGGCGGCTTCCGCTTCCTCCTGGCTCATGCCGTACTGGCGCATGATGTCCTGCGTCAACTGGCTACCCCCAAAGGCCTGCTCTCGTGTGTACACGGTCTGGTCGTTGCGCAGGACCGTGATGTTCATGACGTTCGCGCCAAGATCGACCAGCGCAACGTTCTGGTCTCTCCCGTGATCCGGGAACTGCTGCTGTATGAGTTCGAAAGATGCCTGAACCGCATAGGACTCGACATCCATGACGACCGCTTTCAGACCTGAGGCTTCCGCCACGGCCATGCGGTCTTCCACTTTTTCCTTGCGGGAGGCGGCGATCAGCACTTCCACTTCTTCGGGGCCGGACGGCGAAGGGCCGATTACCTGAAAATCCAGATTCACTTCCTCGAGCGCAAACGGTATGTACTGGTTGGCTTCGGTCTCGACCTGCATTTCCAGCTCTTCGTCGCGAAGACCTGCCTGCACAATGATCTTCTTGGTGATGACGGCCGCACTGGGGAGCGCCAAGGCGACATTTTTCGTGCGCGTCGCCATCCGTTTCCAACCGCGCTGCACCGCTTCAACCACCGCATCAAGATTGGTGATGTTGCCGTCGAGCACCGCATCCTTGGGCAGGGCTTCGATGGCGTAGCGTTCCACCCGGGGGTTTCCCTTGCCCGCGTCGGTGAGCTCCACCATCTTTACGGAGGACGAAGAAATGTCCATCCCGAACAACGGCGGGGACTTTGCCTTAAGAATGTCCCAGTTTAACTGCAACTTGGATTTCCCTTCAGGTATGGCTGGTTACATGCGATTAGTATAATTTACCTTAAATGCTAGCAACAACTATACACCCTGTAAAGTAAATTTTTCACGCCGTATACCGGGAGCTTATAGCTAACTTGGCGCCTGGCGACCCTATCTATAATGGGCGATCTTTTCCCGGACTTCCCCTAAATGTGGCTGCGATGGATCGCCTTCCCGGTATTGGCGCTCACCGGGGCAGGCGTAGCGGGTCTGGCGCTCGCTGGATTCGCCGTACTCCTCGCCTACCCTAATCTTCCCTCCATCGAAGCACTGACTGAATACCAGCCGAAAATCCCGCTGCGCGTCTATACCTCCGATGGGGTGCTCATCGGGGAATTCGGAGAGGAACGCCGCTCGGTTGTCCGCATGGACGAGGTACCGGCTCTTATGAAGCAGGCGATTCTCGCCGCCGAGGACGAGCGTTTCTACCAGCACACCGGAGTCGACTATCAGGGAGTACTCCGGGCAGCCTACTCCAATCTGCTTACAGGAGGCAAAACTCAGGGTGCTTCGACGATTACCATGCAGGTCGCGCGGAATTTTTTCCTCTCCCGCGAAAAGACGTTAACCCGAAAGCTCTACGAAGCGCTGCTCGCATTCAAGATCGAGAACAGTCTAGCCAAGGATCAGATCCTGGAGATCTACATCAACCAGATCTACCTTGGACAGCGCGCCTACGGCTTTGGAACCGCTGCCAACATCTATTTCGGCAAGAACCTGGCCCAGCTGAATGTCGCCGAGATCGCAATGCTCGCAGGCTTGCCCAAGGCGCCCTCGTTGTTCAACCCGGTGATAAATCCCAGACGCGCCAAGCAACGGCAACTCTATGTCCTCAGGCGCATGCACGAACTCTCCATCCTCAACGATGAGGAATACGAGCACGCTCAGGCAGCGCCGGTCAGCGTCAAACGCGAATCCGTGACCGAATACGCCGTCCACGCCGAGTTCGTCGCCGAAATGGTGCGCCAGACACTCTACGAGCGCTATCCCGACGACGTGTACTCGCGGGGTTTTCGCGTATACACGACGATTACACGCGCAGACCAAGAGGCGGCCTATGCGGCGCTGCGCCAGGGGTTGCTCGAATACGACCGGCGGCACGGCTACCGCGGACCAGAAGGCTTCGTCGACCTGAAAGACACCCAGGAAGAGGACTACGAGGAAGCGCTGCAGGACTATGCTGACAGTGACGCCCTGCTGGCAGCCTTGGTCCTGGAGGTTGCGCCGAAGCGCGTGAAAGCCTATCGACGCGGAGGCGAAACCGTCACGCTTTCGGGGGAGGGTCTCAAGCTTGCCGAACGCATGCTCGATTCCCGCACGCCACAGAACCGGAGAGTTCGTCGCGGAGCCGTGATTCGGATCCAAATGGGTGATAGCGGCAATTGGCAGATCACCCAGATCCCGGAGACCGAGGGTGCTTTTATCTCCCTCAATCCGCAGGACGGCGCCGTGCGCTCGCTGGTCGGAGGTTTCGACTTCAACAGAAACCAGTACAACCACGTGACTCAGGCCTGGCGGCAACCGGGATCGGGTTTCAAACCGTTCATCTACTCGTCGGCCCTCGAGAAGGGCTTTACTCCCGCAACGGTGATCAATGACGCGCCGGTGGTGGTGGACGCCGCGCTTACTGGCGGGCAGGTGTGGGAACCGAAGAACTACGACGGCCGTTACGAAGGTCCCATGAGCATGCGCACTGCCCTCGCCAAGTCCAAGAACATGGTTTCCATACGGATCCTGCAGGCGATAGGGCCGCAATACGCACAGGACTACATCGCGCGGTTCGGGTTTGACGCGGATCGGCATCCGCCCTACCTGACCATGGCGCTAGGCGCAGGGTCGGCCACGCCGCTTCAGATGGCTCGCGCCTTCTCCGTTTTCGCGACCGGGGGTTACCGGACCGAACCCTATGTGATCCAGAAGATAGTCGACGATCGCGGCAATGTGCTCGCGCAAGCTCAACCGACCCTGGCCGGTGACGAATCCTTGCGAGTCATCGACGCCCGCAATGCCTTTATCATGGATAGCATGATGCATGACGTCGTGCGCTACGGAACCGCCGCGCGCGCCATGTCCCTGCAGCGCCAGGACCTGGCAGGCAAGACCGGCACCACCAACGACTACATCGACGCCTGGTTCAGCGGATATCACCCGACCCTCGTCGGCATCGCCTGGGTGGGCTTCGATCAGCCGAAGAAACTTGGCCCCGGAGAGACCGGTTCGGTGACCGCGCTGCCCATCTGGATTAGTTACATGGCGAAGGCGCTCAAGGGCGTGCCGGAGCTGGGTCAGCGCATACCCGAGGGCCTGGTGGCTGTGAAGGTCAATGAAAACGGCCTGCAGTCTCCCGAAGGCAGGCTGGAATTCTTCTTTCGCGAAAACGTGCCACCGCCACAAGGCCCGGGAGAATCGACCACACGCACGCCGGACGAAGTCAAGAATCAACTCTTTTAGGATCGTTCGGCCGAAAGAAGCGGCGAGCGCCCTCACATTCGCTGCAGCACGACTGGCGTGCCCGACTGGTGGCTCACCAGTTTTGACAGCGCCGCGAACAACTCGCTCCCGTCGCGGGTGTTCAACCAGTCCGCACCGCTCCAGCGAAAATGGTAACCGCCCGACTTGGACGCTACCCAGATTTCCTGGGCTGCGGAATGCCGGTTGACGACGATACGGCTGCCGTCGCCGAACTCGAGCCCGAGCACCCCGGAACCCTTGGGCTCGCAATCGCAGTCTACCGAGCTTTCGTCGAGCGCCCGGCTGAGGTGCTCGAGCGTGGCATCGGCCAGCTTCTCGAACTCGGTCGGTGTCATCACCGTGTTAGACTATTTTGCTTTCAACTTCCGCTCGACCATGCGCTGCGCCGCCGGCTTCTTTATCGTGCTCCTCGCTGTTTCGGCGTGCGGCACCAAGGGCGCGTTGTACCTTCCTCCGACGGAGCAGACGCCGCAGCAGGATAACAAACCCGCGCCGCGACAGTGAATTTTTTTTCGTATCAGCGTGGCGCGCTTTGCGCGGAAGGGGTGCCTCTCGTCTCGATAGCAGAGCGGTTCGGCACGCCCTGTTACGTCTATTCGCGAGCAGCGCTCGAAGCGGCGTTCCGGGAATTCGAACGCGCCTGCGCCGGGCACGACACTCTCATCTGTTACGCCGTCAAGGCCAATTCGAATCTCGCGATTCTCAACCTGTTCGCGCGACTTGGTTCGGGCTTCGACATCGTGTCCGGAGGAGAACTGGCCCGCGCTCTGACCGCTGGGGGAAACGCCCAAAAAACCGTGTTCTCGGGAGTCGGCAAGAGCGAGGCGGAAATGCGCGCGGCGCTGGAAGCCGGTATTCTCTGCTTCAACGTCGAGTCCGAAGCGGAACTCGAACGGCTCGCTCGAGTCGCTTCGGCGACGGGCAGGATCGCCCCGGTGTCGCTCAGGGTCAATCCAGACGTCGATCCGCGCACCCACCCTTATATCGCCACCGGGCTGCGCGAGAGCAAGTTCGGCATTCCGTTCGAAGAAGCGCGCCGGTTGTATCAGCGAGCTGCCTCCCTGCCGTCAGTGCAGGTCACGGGCATCGGTTTTCACATCGGGTCGCAGCTGACCGAGGTCGGGCCCTTCGTCGCCGCGATCGACAGGGCTCTGGAATTCGTGGACTGGCTGAGCGCGATCGGGATGCCGCTTCGGCATATCGATCTGGGCGGAGGCCTGGGAATTCGCTACCGGGACGAACGGCCACCGGCGGTAGAGGACTACCTGGAAAGCTTGTTCGAGCGCCTCGGTCAGCGCAAGTTACGCGTCCTTCTGGAGCCCGGGCGCGCGCTGGTGGGAAACGCCGGTCTGCTGCTCACCCGGATCGAGTACCTCAAACATGGGTCTGCCAAAAACTTCGCCGTCGTCGATGCAGCGATGAACGACTTGCTGCGCCCTGCGCTCTACGACGCGTGGCACGAGGTTCTTCCCGTAACATCCAGCAAGCGAGCGCCGACGCTCTACGACGTGGTGGGTCCGGTCTGTGAATCGGCCGACTTCCTCGCCCGAACCCGGCCGCTCGCGATTGCCCAAGGAGACCTGCTTGCGGTCATGTCGGCAGGCGCCTACGGCATGAGCATGAGTTCGAACTATAATTCCCGACCCCGCCCGGCAGAGGTCATGGTCGACGCGGACGCGATGCACCTGATACGGGACCGGGAATCCACCGCTGGCCTCTTTGCGTCCGAGCATCTTTTGCCGTAAATTTGCCCATTTGCAGGCTGGGTGCTGGGGAGAGTAGGAGGATCGCCCGCTCCCTTGAGGTGTTCTGTCGCCCCGTTTTCCTCCTTTGGACTATGGAATAGGCCGTCTACTACTACCGTTAGCACTGCCATGGATTCTCTCCGACCTGTGCGTGCCTTCGCATCCAAGCGCCTCTTCTGGTTTGGTGGCCTCGGGCTGCTCGTCGCTGCCGTCGTGCTGTTCGCGTATTTCGGGGCCGAGATACGCGCAAACGAGCGCAAGGCGCCCAAAGGATCTTCGGCGATACCGGTCTCGACCGCATTGGTCCTTCAGGAGGTCGTGCCTTTCCGGCTCCTGGCGATCGGCAACGTCGAGGCCTATGCCACCGTGTCGGTCAAAGCGCGCGTCGACGGACAGATTGTCGAAGTCGGCTTCAAGGAAGGCGAGGAAGTCCCGCGGGGTCGCGCGCTTTTCAAGATCGATCCCCGCCCCTATGAGGCGGCATTGCGCCAGGCTGACGCCAACTTCCTGCGCGACACTGCGCAAAAGGACCAGGCCCGCTCGCAGGAGCGCCGCTACCAGGAACTGCTCGCCAAGAATTTCGTCTCCAAGGAAGCCTACGCGCAAATTCGCACCAACGCCGATACGGCCGAAGCCGTGGCCCAGGGGAGCCGCGCCGCGCTCGATAACGCAACGCTGAATCTGGAGTACTGCACGATCCGCTCTCCGATCGACGGCTACCCCGGAAAGCTCCAGATTCAGATGGGAAACCTCGTCAAGGCGAACGATACGCTTCCCCTGGTGGTGATCAACCAAGTCCATCCGATCTACGTGAACTTCTCAGTGCCAGAGCAGCAGCTCCGTGCCGTTCGCCGCTACATGTCCTCGGGCCCGCTCGCAGTCGAGGCGCTTGCGCCGGGCTCGGATCAACCCGCAGCCTCCGGAACGCTGGTCTTCGTCGACAACGCCGTCGATCCAAGCACCGGCACGATCAAGTTGCGAGCGCAGTTCCGGAATAGTGAAAACGCGCTTTGGCCGGGGCAGTTCGTCAACGTGAGGATCACGCTCTACGACCAGAAAGACGCTCTGGTCGTGCCCTCGAAATCGGTGCAGACCGGCCCAGCCGGTCAGTACGTGTTCGTGGTCAAGCCCGATATGACCACCGAAGTGCGCAAAGTTACAGTGGCACGTACCGAGGGCGACAACGCCATCATCGCGAGCGGTCTGGAAAAAGGTGAACGGGTCGTGACGCAAGGCCAGCTGCGCCTCGGAGCCGGGGTGAAGGTCGTAGTCAAGTCGTAAACTCCCGGCCATGAATCTTTCGGAACTCTTCGTCCGACGTCCCGTCATGACTGTGCTGGTCATGGCCGGGATTCTGATTTTCGGATTGGCAAGCTACCGCTTGCTGCCGGTTTCGTCGCTTCCCAACGTCGATTTCCCTACGATCCAGGTTTCGGCGACTCTTCCCGGGGCCAGCCCCGAGACCATGGCAGCTGCCGTGGCCACGACGCTCGAGAAGCAGTTTTCGACCATTGCGGGCATCGACCAGATGACTTCGCTCAGTGGCCAAGGGATTTCCACCATCACTATTCAATTTTCTCTCGACCGAGACATCGATGCCGCCGCGCAGGACGTGAACTCGGCGATCGCGGCCGCAGCAAAGCAGCTCCCGCCGAACATGCCGGCGCCACCATCGTTTCGTAAAGTCAATCCGGCGGATTTTCCCGTGTATTACCTCACCCTCACCTCGGACACCATGCCGTTGTCAACGGTTGACGAGTATGCGGAAACTTTCCTTGCTCAGCGCATCTCGACGATTTCCGGAGTGGCCCAGGTTCAGGTGCAGGGGCAGCAGAAATATGCGGTGCGCGTGCAGGTCGACCCCAACGCGCTCGCCGCGCGGGGAATCGGTATCAACGAAGTCGAGCAGGCGGTCGCCACCGCCAACGTCAACCTTCCCACCGGCACGCTCTACGGCAAGGACCGCATGTTTGCCATACAGGCGACGGGCCAGCTTTATGACGCCGCCGCCTTCCGGTCCACTATCGTCACCTACCGCAACGGCGCGCCGATCCGCTTGAGCGAGCTCGGCCGCGTCATCGACAGCGTGGAAAACGACAAGCTCGCCGCGTGGTTCAAGGATCAACGCGGCATCATACTTGCGATCTACCGCCAGCCCGGCACCAACACCATCGAGGTCGTGGACGCCGTCAAGAAGCTGTTGCCAACCTTCCGAGTTGAGGTTCCGGCTGGGATCGGCATCAATGTGATGTACGACCGGTCCACCACCATCCGCCAGTCGATCGAGGACGTACGGTTTTCCCTGATTCTGGCGCTCGCCCTGGTGGTGATGGTGATCTTCATTTTCCTGCGCAACATTCCAGCAACCGTCATTCCGACGGTGGCGCTCCCGATGTCGATCATCGGCACGTTCTCGCTGATGTACCTGTTCGGCTACAGCCTGGACAACATCTCGCTCATGGCCTTGACCTTGTGCGTGGGCTTCGTGGTGGACGACGCGATCGTGATGCTGGAAAACATTTCACGCCACATAGAGATGGGAAAAAGCCCGCTGCAGGCGACGTTCGACGGATCGAAGGAAGTCGCCTTCACCATTCTATCGATGACGATTTCGCTCGCCGCCGTGTTCATTCCAGTGCTTTTCATGGGCGGCATTCTGGGACGACTGCTGCACGAATTCGCCGTCACCATTATCGTCGCGGTGCTGATCTCGGGATTCGTTTCGCTTACGCTGACACCGATGATGTGCAGCCGCATCCTCAAGCCGCACGCCGACGTCAAGCACGGCAGGCTGTTCCTAGCGAGCGAGCGGGCGTTCGATGCGGTGCGGGACGCCTACGGATCGAGCCTCAGATGGGTCCTCGATCGCCGGAGGTTCGTCATGGCGGTGTTTTTCGGGATCGTCGTCGCCACCGGAGCGCTTTACGCGAAAATGCCCAAGGGCTTTCTGCCGAGCGAGGACGCCGGGCAGCTCTTCTGCTTCATAGAAGCGCCCCAGGACATTTCGTTCGACGCCATGGTGACGTACCAGCGCTCCGTGCTGGAAATCCTCCGTGCCGATCCCAACATCGAAGCCGTGACCGGGTTCATGGGCGCAACCTCGTTCAACCCTTCGCTCAACGTCGGCCGCGCCACCATGACCTTGAAGCCACGCTCCGAGCGCAAGCCGGCGGACGAAGTCGTGCGGGGCCTGCGCCCGAAGCTCGCCAACATGATGGGCATCAAGGTCTTCGTCCAGAATGTCCCGGCTATCCGAATCGGCGGCCAGCTAACCAAGAGTCAATACCAGTATGTCGTTCAGGGTGCGAGCACCGAAGAGCTGTACCACTGGGTGCCGATCATAGAGGAGAAGCTCAAGACCCTGCCGGGACTGCTCGATGTCTCGAGCGACCTGCAGATCGCGCGGCCGCAAGTCAATGTCGAGATCGACCGCGAGAAGGCTTCCGCCCTGGGGGTCAACCCCCAGCAGATCGAAGCGGCGCTCGCCAATGCCTACGGCTCGCGCCAGGTCTCGAATATCTATACCGCGACGAACCAGTACTGGGTGATCCTCGAACTCGAGCCGAGGTATCAGCGCGACCCTGCGGCCCTGTCGATGCTCTACGTGCGCTCCTCGAACGGGGCGCTGGTGCCGCTCAACGCGGTAGCGAAGCTCACTTACGGCGTCGGCCCCATGAGCGTGAGCCACCTCGGCCAGCTACCCTCCGTCACGATTTCGTTCGACCTGCAGCAGGACGTGGCGCTCTCCCAGGCGATCGCACTGATCCAGAAGGCGGCACTTGAGCTGCAGGTGCCGGCCACGCTGAACACGAGATTCACGGGTACGGCGCAGGCGTTCCAAGCTTCGCTCGAAGGCATGGGCATCCTGCTGATGCTTTCCATTCTGGTGATCTACCTGGTGCTTGGCATCCTCTACGAAAGCTTCATCCATCCCCTCACGATTCTCTCCGGGCTACCGACCGCGGGACTCGGGGCTCTGGTGACTTTGTGGGCTTTCAACATCGAGCTCAACATGTATGCCTTCGTCGGCATCATCATGCTGGTCGGTATCGTCAAGAAGAACGCGATCATGATGATCGACTTTGCGATCGAGGCGCAGCGCAAGGAAGGCAAACCGCCGGCCGAAGCGATATACCAGGCGTGCGTGATCAGGTTCAGGCCGATCATGATGACCACTTTTGCCGCTCTGATGGGGAGTCTGCCGATAGCCCTCTCCTTTGGAGCGGGCGGCGATGCCCGCCGCCCCCTCGGGCTGGCAGTGGTCGGGGGCCTCGTGCTTTCGCAGTTCCTGACCCTCTACATCACGCCCGTCATCTATCTCTACTTCGAGCAGTTCCAGCAATGGCTCGCACGGCGGCGCGGCGCGCCGCCCCTGGCCAGGCTGGGAGCAGCCAAGTAGACCAAGAGAAGATGTCCGGGGCGCGAATCCCGGAAGGGCGCGCCTTGTCGCCAGGGCAGTACCGAATCGGCAAGCACAGCCAGTCGTCGCTGGTGACCAGTGAAGCCCGTCCGCGAGCGCAGGACCGTATTACGGGTTCAGTTGCTTGTAGACGACGTCCGCGACCCTGAGCAGCTGGTCGCGTTTCACTTCACCTGAAAGCGCATAGCCGAAGTCGCGATCGACCCAGTAGAACACCGATACGCGATCCTCCTGGCTGAAGCGGAACGCAGTGTCGGGGAGTTCTCCCCGCTGCTTGGAAACGTACAAGGTCAGCCGCTGCCCACGCGCGTCCTGATACATGAAATGCGCGACCGGACCCTGCGTCCCCGAAAGCAGTCGACCGCCGACCAGCTCGTAGCCCAAGGGCGCAAGTTTCGGCGCCTTCAAGGGTGTGCCGAGCCGCTTCGACAACCAGCGCACCAGATGCTCCTCCTCGTCGGCCGTAACCTCGACCGGATGACGGATCTCGGGAGAGTAGACTGCGTGCGCCGTTGCCGCCTGGCGTGCGAGCGACAAAGGCACCATCTGCGGCGCGACGAACGCCCCCCTGGCGAGCCAGCCCAGGCCCAGTCCGCAGGCGAAGAGGCTTGCCGCCACTGCCCAGCGCCTCCACGCGCGCGGCCGCGTCGCAAGCAGCGCCGGCGGCACGGGCTCATCGAGCACCGGGTTGTAAAACAGACGCAGCGCGGCGTTTTGCTCCGCGTACGCGCGCGCACGTTCCGCGTCTTCCGGGTGCGACGCCAGCCACGCCTCGACTTCGGCGCGAACCGCCCCGCTCAGCTCACCGTCGACGTAGGCGTGCAGTTGAGCCTCCGTGATCGAAGTCATTTGACAGCTTTGAGCGGCATGAGCGTCTGGCCGCCCAGCAGCTGGCGCATGCGCGCGCGCCCCCGGGAAAGGCGCGACATTACCGTTCCAATCGGGATATCCAGGGCACCGCTCACTTCTTCATAGGAAAACTGCTCAACGGCAACCAGCAGCACGACTTCGCGCTGCTCGACCGGCAGGGCACGCAGCGCGCGATCCACATCGCGAAGCTCGAGCTGTTCGCTCTGAGTCGCTCGCACTGCCACCGGGGGTACCTCTTCCATCAGCTGCTCTATTTCGTAGCGGCGTCGGCGCGTCTCGTTTACGAATACGTTATGCATGATGGTAAACAGCCATGCACGCAAGTCGCTGCCCGGCCGCCAAAGATAGAACTTGTTCCAGGCACGCTCCAAGGTGTCCTGCACCAGGTCGTCGGCAAGGTAGCGATCGCCAACCAGCGCTCGCGCGTAGCGCCTGAGGCGGGGGATATGCTCGATGATGAGACGGCGATCCATCTGCCGCGCATTTTACGCGGCAGTCGGCTCTATGGCTTGACCGCATGCCAGACCTTGTTGAGGCCGTCGCCCGTCGCGTCCCCGGGCTTGCGATCCTTGATCCAGACATACAGCGGCCTGCCTTTGTAGGTCCACTGCCTCCCGCCATCCTCGCGGGTGATGATTGCGTAGTAGCCCGACGGTCGTGCGTCCTCAGCGGCCGCCAGCGGGGGCCAATTTGCCGCGCATTGCTTCACGCAGACGCTCTTTCCCGGCCCGGCGGCGCGATCCCGATCGAACACATACAGCGTCATCCCCTCCGAATTGGCCAGCAAGCCACCCTCGATTCTCATCGGGGCATCGCCCGCCACGTCGGAAACAGACACGCATCCCGACGCCGCGAGGAGAACGAGGTGCGCCAGACCAACCCTGATCGCATCTCTGTTCAGAGAACGGCGCGAGACCAAGACGCGATTCCCCTTACATACAAACGCACAAGTCCACATCTTTATTCCTTGCATCAAGAGGATGAACCATCCGCAGATAGCGCAAGCGACGTAAACACGCGTCCGGCGCCGCTTATTCCGTGTCACGCAGAAACGGCGGGACGATAGCGAAGAAAAAGGGCGGCCCGCAGCCGCCCTTTTTCTTCGCCCTTACCCGATTCAGCGAAGACCGGCGATATAGTCAGCGACCGCACGTATCTCCACATCGGACATCTTCGTGGCGATGCTCTGCATAGCGCCGCCAGCGTCGTTCCTGCGCTCGCCCGCGCGGAAGGCCCTGAGTTGCGCCTCCGTGTACTCGGGATGCTGACCCGCGAGACGCGGGTACTGGGCAGGCAGCCCGGCCCCGGCAGCGCCATGGCACGCCGCGCACGCAGGCAAGCCCTTCGGCGCGTCACCGCCGCGCCAGATCTTACGGCCAAGCGCCAGCGTGGCCTTGCTCTTTGCAATTCCGCTCTTGGCTTGTCGGCCTGCGTAGTAGGCGGCGATGTTTCGCATGTCCTCCGCCGAGAGATTCGCGACCATTCCGGCCATCACCGGGTTTTCCCGTTCGGCCTTCTTCCCGCGGGCCGCCTTGAAATTGGCAAGCTGCTTCTGCAGGTACTCGGTGACCTGCCCCGCCAGCTTGGGGTTGTTCGCAATCGCACTGTTGCCATCGGCGCCGTGGCAGGCCGCGCAAACCTGATTGGCGATGCTCTGGCCCTTGGCGGGATCCGCTTTCGCGGCCGCCTGCTCTGCCGCAGCCAACGCAACATGAGCGTGACCAGCGCAGAGCGCCAGCATCGCCAAGGTTCGTTTCATCCATCCCCCTTTGAAGAAGTGTGATCTTAAAAAGCTGATATTCTAGCAAATTCATTTTCCAGAAATCCATGTTGCTGTTTCGCAATGCTGTGTTTGTCAAGAGCGTGGCGACGCTTGGCGATCTCCCGGAAAGCTCCGGGGAAATTGCCTTTGCCGGACGCTCCAACGCAGGCAAATCCAGCGCCATAAACGCCCTCGTCGGCAGGCGCCTCGCTTTCGTAAGCAAGACACCGGGACGCACTCAACTCATCAACTTCTTCACACTGGGGAACGCGCAGTTCCTGGTGGACCTCCCCGGTTACGGCTATTCAAAGGTGCCCGCAGCCATCCGGACGGAGTGGAAAGACCTCCTCGGCGGGTACCTGCTGACGCGCGCCCCG
>JBGPTG010000065.1:0-12680 GCA_041490545.1 Gammaproteobacteria bacterium | reverse complement strand
GATGGCGGCCACGCTGCGCACGCTCGAGCCGTTCGCGATGGATCTCTGGAAGCACGAGATTTGCGAATGGTTTCCGAAAACCCGGGAATTCTCTTCTTTGCAGAAGAAGACTTCATTCGGAGGCTTGTATCAGCTCCTGACCCTGACGCTGTAGGCGCGAATGCAAGTCGTGCAGACGGACATCGTAGTGGTGGGCGGCGGCGGCGCGGGGCTGCGTGCCGCCATTTCGGAAGGTCCGGGGCCGGCGCGTCTTCCGCCCGCTATCCGTTCAGCTCCGTGACTTTCCCCGCGATCGCCTCGTTGATGTCGATCGCGTTCGTGAAATGCGCAATGGTGTTGCTGCTTACGATCCGGGCCGCGCCCGCCGCGGCAAGGTCGGAACAGGCGTTGCCCGCAAAGATCGCGTGAACTCCTATGCAAACCGGCGGCCGCATCCCGGCCCGCTTGAGGTGGTTCACGGTTTCTATCATGGTCCTCGCCGTGGAGATGATGTCGTCGACGAGCACGGGCGTGCGTTCGCGAAAGCGATCGATGTCGGGCACCGCCACCTCGACCTCGCGGTCGCTCCGGCGCGTCTTCTCGAGAACGACGTAGGGACAACCCGCGCCGCGGCCGACCTCTGCAACCCACTGCTCGCTTTCTGCGTCGGGCCCGATCACGAAGACCTCGGTTGCGTTGCTCCTGATCCACGCGGAGACCGCCGGCGCGGCATGGGCGACCGCAGTCCGCAGCGAATAGATCTCCCCAAGCGAGCGATAGCGGTGCAGATGCGGGTCGACAGTCACCAGCCAGTCGGCGGACCCCGATACGATTCTCGCGAAGGTCGCCGAGCTCACCGCTTCGCCTTCGCGAAAACGCTTGTCCTGGCGAAGATAACCGAGGTAGGGCGCGACGATCCCCACGCGGACCGCGCCGAGATCTCTCGCCGCGGCCGCGGCAAACAACAGCGGCAGCGCCTTCTCATCGGCCCGGTGCAGGCCGCAAACCAGGATCACGCTTTTCCCGGCCACGGGCGCATCGAGCCGCACGTAGCTTTCGCCGTCGGGAAAGCGCCGCAGCTCGAGTTGGCCTCCGCTCGCGCCTAACCGGGCCGAAATCACGCGCGCAAGATCCTCGTGTCCCGGAAAGGAGAACACGATCGTACTCACGTCGACTCCGCGATCGAAACGATGTCGCGCTGCGAGCGCACGTAGTCCAACGCGTACTCGAGTTCGCCCGGCGCTTCGGCGTGGACGACGAAGAGCGGCTGGCCTTTTTCGACCGCGCACCCGAGGGGGGCGAGGAATTCCACGCCCGCAGCGGAAGCCTTTGGGGCGCCTGCGAGCTTCGCGACGCGAGCAAGGCGCCGGTTATCGACGACCCCGACGCGCCCGGCGCGCGGTGCGGCCACGGGACGAGTGTGGCGCGCACGGGACGGCTTGCGCATTCCGCCCTGCGCCTCGCAGATCGCCTGGAATTTGCTCCACGCCCGGCCGTCGTCCAGGAGCAGCTCGGCCTGCTGCCTGCCTACGCCTCGCGGGATGCCGTGCGACAGTTCCAGAATCAGCCCTGCGAGCATCAGCGCGCGCTCGCGAAGGTCCTGCGGCGCTTCGGCCTCGCCGCGCAGGACTGCGAGCACGTCGCGAGCCTCGAGCGCCGGACCGATTCCCCTTCCGACCGGCTGGGTACCGTCGGTGATCGCGACGCGGACATTGAGCCCGATCGCGTTACCCACCTCCTGCAGCCGGCCGCCCAGGAAATCCGCCGCCTCCTTCGAGCGCACTTTCGCGGTCGGGCCGACCGGTATGTCGACGACGACGTGCGTGGATCCCGCAGCGGCCTTTTTCGACAGCACCGAAGCGACGAGCTGCCCCTCGCTGTCGAGCTCGAGCGGGCGCTCGACCCGCACCAGCGCGTCGTCCGCGGGGCTCAATCCGGCCGCCCCGCCCCAGACGATGCAACCGCCCTCGCGTTCGACGACTTTCCGCATCGCCTTGATGCTCAAATCCACGGGCGCGAGCGTTTCCATGGTATCGGCGGTCCCGGCGGGCGAGGTGATCGCGCGCGAGGAGGTCTTCGGGATCGTGAGCCCGAACGCGGCCACGATCGAAACGATGATCGGCGTGGTGCGGTTTCCGGGCAGCCCGCCGACGCAATGCTTGTCCATCACCGGAGCCGCCGGCCATTGCAGGCGCTCGCCCACCGCGACCATCGCGCGCGTCAGCGCCACGGTCTCGGAAAGCGCCAGGCGGTTTCCCGCGCAGGCGGTGACGAAAGCCGAGAGCTGCAGATCGGAATAGCGGCCTTCCTTGATGTCGCGCACGATCTCGAGCATGGCGAGGTCGTCAAGCGGCTTGCCGTAGACCTTTGCGCGCACATGGCTGAGCGACTCGACCGGCGCCGAGTGCGAAAGCATGATTTTTTCGCCCGGCTTCGCGTCAAGAGCGCGCCACGCCGACTCCGAAAGACTGCCTTCACCGTTCGAAAACAGGTCGCTGTGTACCACGTTCACCGTCGCGATGATGGAGCGGCCGCGAAGCCTCACCTGTACGCGCGATTGCGTACTGAAACCCTCCGAGCGGCAGATATGGCAATCACTGCGCATGAACACGACATGGTGCTGATAGGTGTCGATGCCGAGGTAACGTAGCGTGAGCGAATGCCGGTGCCGCTCGCTCTGTGCCGGCGTTGCGGAACGAGATTTCATTCGAGGCTCGCCGACTCCAGGTAGTCGGGCACGCGGCAGCTCCAGCCGAGACTTTCTTTCACGCGGTGCCGCAGCGCATCCGCCGCCGCCGGCTCGCCATGCGTGATGAAAGTCTCGCGCGGGGCCTGCTTGAAGCCCTTCAGCCAGTCGAGAATTTCAGCGTAGTCGGCGTGCGCGGAGAAATTCTCGATGACGGCGACCTCCGCGCGGATGGGAACATACGCGCCGTGGATCTTCACGGAATCCGCTCCGGAGACGATCGTTGCGCCGCGCGTGCCGCCCGCCTGGAAGCCCGAGAACAGAATGGTGTTGCGCGGATCCGGCGCAAAGGCCTTCAAGTGGTGCACGACGCGGCCGCCGGTGGCCATGCCGCTCGCCGAGATCACGACCATCGGGCCGCGCTTTTCGTTCAGGCGCTTGGATTCTTCTGCCGTGTTGACGATGACCGCCGCACCGCACATCGCCCGGCACTGCTCCGGCGTCAATCGATGCTCGGCGCGATGCTTGTGATAGATCCGGGTCACGTCAACCGCCATGGGGCTGTTGAGGTATACGGGCAGATCGGCGGGAATCGCACCTTCGGATTTGAGCTGGTGGATGTGATAAAGCAGCGACTGGGCGCGTCCCACGGCGAAGGACGGAATGACCACGACGCCGCCGCGCGCCGCGGTCCTGCTGATCACCCGCCCGAGCTTTTCCCGCGGATCTTCGGGATCGTGGCGGCGGTTCCCGTAGGTCGATTCGAGTACGAGGTAGTCCGCACGGTGGACGACCGACGGCGCCACCGTGATCGGGTCGTTCGGACGTCCGAGGTCTCCGGAGAACACGATGGTGCGCACGCCGTCGTTGAGGACGACGATCGAGGCGCCGAGAATATGTCCGGCGGGAATCAATCTCAGGCGCAGGCCACCGAGTTCGATCTCCGTGTCGAATTCTACCGGAGCAAAGTACGCCAGCGAGTGCTTGGCGTCCTCCTCGGTGTACAGGGGCAGCGCCGGCCTGTGTTTGGAGAATCCGCGGCGATTGGCATACTGGGCCTCCTCTTCCTGAAGCCTCCCGGCATCGGGCAGCAGGATGCGACACAGTTCGTAGGTCGCCTCCGTGCAATAGATCTTGCCGGTAAAGCCGTTCCGCACCAGGAGCGGGAGATAGCCGCTGTGATCCAGGTGGGCATGGGAAAGGACGACCGCCGACACCGTTGCCGGCTTGACGGGAAGCGGCGCCCAGTTCCGCAACCGGAGCTGCTTGAACCCCTGGAACAGACCGCAGTCGACGAGGACGTTTCTGTCGCCGGCACGGAGCAGGTACTTGGATCCGGTGACGGTCCCGGTTGCTCCGAGAAATTGAAGACTCCGGTTTCCTGGCATCGGCATCGCTTCGGGACCTGCGCGCTCCATCGGTCGTCAGCGTCGCTCGGAACTTGTCGTAGTCCCGGTCATAACCTGACGCTGTTAAGACGCAGCGCGTTGGTGACCACGGAGACCGAGCTCAGCGCCATGGCGGCGCCGGCGAAGATCGGCGACAACAGCAGGCCGAACGCCGGGTAGAGCACGCCCGCGGCAACCGGGATGCCGAGCGCGTTGTAGCCGAACGCGAACGCGAGGTTCTGGCGGATGTTGCGCATCGTGGCGCGCGACAGCACGGCAGCGCGCGCAATGCCGCGCAGGTCGCCCTTCACGAGGGTCACGCCGGCGCTTTCCATCGCCACGTCGGTGCCGGTACCCATGGCAATGCCGACGTCGGCCTGCGCCAGCGCCGGCGCATCGTTGATGCCGTCACCCGCCATCGCGACCTTGCGCCCTTCGGCCTGCAAACGCTTCACGTGACCGGCCTTGTCCTCGGGCAGCACTTCGGCGAGCGCTTCGTCGATGCCGAGCTGCCGGGCGACGGCTTCGGCCGTGCTGCGCGAATCACCGGTGAGCATCACGATGCGCACGCCTGTGCGCTTGAGAGCCGCAATCGCTTCGGGCGTGCTTTCCTTGATCGGATCGGCCACAGCCGCAATTCCTGCTGCCGCACCGTTAATGGCGAAGAACACCACCGTCTTGGCTTCAGCACGCCAGGTTTCCGCGCGCGCTTCCCACCGTTGCGTATCGACGCCGCGCTGGGTGAGAAAGCCTCTGCTGCCTACGAGCACGCGCTTGCCATCGATATCCGCCTGCACGCCGAGGCCGTTTACGGCATCGAATGCCCCAGCCGGCAGCGGCGTCAGGCCGCGCGCCTTCGCACCCTCGACGATCGCGAGCCCTATCGGGTGCTCGGATAGCAATTCCACTCCTGCGACGAGCGCAAGCGCTTCATTTTCCGGGATGCCCTCGGCGACGAAACCGGTCAGCGCGGGATGGCCGAGCGTCAGCGTACCGGTCTTGTCCACCACCACCGTGTCGATGTCGCGCATGCGCTCGATCGCCTCGGCATTCCGGAACAGAATGCCGGAGCGCGCGCCCTGCCCCATGGCAACGGTCATCGAGATGGGCGTAGCGAGACCGACGGCACAAGGACACGCGATGATCAAAACGGCAATCGCGTTCAGAAACGCGTACCCGAATTTCGGCTCCGGACCGAAGAACCACCATGCGATCGCCGTCACGACGGCAATTGCCACAACTATCTGGACGAAGTACGCCGCGATGATATCGGCGAGCCGCTGGATCGGCGCGCGCGTGCGCTGCGCCTCTCCCACCATGTGAACGATGCGCGCCAGCAGCGTGTCCGCGCCCACGCGCTCGGCGCGGATGACCAATGAGCCGTTGCCGTTCACGGTTGCGCCCGTGACCTTGCTCCCCGCAACCTTGGCCACCGGCACGGGCTCGCCGGTGATCATGGATTCGTCTACACGACTCGTGCCCTCGACTACCGTGCCGTCCACCGGCACCTTCTCCCCCGGCTTCACACGCAGCCGGTTGCCGACAGTCACTGCCTCCAGCGCCACCTGTTCCTCGGTACCGTCGTCGCGCAAACGCCAGGCGAGATTGGGCGCAAGCTTCAGCAATTGCTGGATTGCCTGGCCGGTCTGTCCCATCGCTCGCAACTGCAGGAAGTCGCCAAGTGTCACCAGCGTCACGATCGCTGCCGCGGCCTCGAAATAAGTGCCTACCGCGCCGTCGTGTTCGCGGAACTCCTGCGGGAATAGACCAGGAAAGAATACTGCGGCGAGGCTGAACAGGTATGCGAGTCCCACCCCCAGTCCGATCAGCGTGTACATGTTGAGCGCGCGGTGCAAGAGTGAGAACCAGAACTTGCGCAGGATCGGCCAACCGACCCACAGCACGACCGGCGTGCCCAGCACGAACTCGATCCAGCCGCGCGGCCGCGGCTGAAGGCCGAACAGCTCATGGATGCCGATCATCGGCGACATCGCGAGCATCACCAGCGGGATCGACAGAGCGACCCCGGTCCAAAGGCGGCGAGTGAGATCCCGGAGTTCCGTGTCGTCCTGCTGCGTTCCGGCAATCGGCACCAGGGCCATTCCGCACTCAGGGCAGCTTCCGGGTTTTGGGCTACGGACTTCCGGATGCATCGGGCAGGTGTATTCGGCCGATGCGGGTGCGGCCGGAGCCAGGGGCGCGATCGCTATGCCGCATTTCGGGCAGCTCCCCGGGCCTGCCTGCTGGACATACCGTTGCGGCTCGGCGGCAAACTTCTCCAGGCAATTCTTGCTGCAGAAATACCAGTCCGAGCCGCCAAAGGTGTGCTGGTACTTCGCAGTGGCGATATCGACCGACATCCCGCAGACCGGATCGATTGCAGTCCCCAGGCGAGGGTCGGAGTTAGCATGGCCGGCGTGTCCATGATGACCGCCATGCGAATGCTCTTGGTGCGGCATATCCATAGATATTCTCTCCGGTGCCTGGCTTAGGTGTGCGCTGTCTTTCGGCGATCGGGACTGGCGCGGACTATCAACAGCGTCGCGGCGCGGCGACGACAACAGCGAACAGTGCGACCATCAGAAGGTTTCTCATTTCAAGGGTCCTTTCGATGAGCGTTGGACTCCAAACTACATGCGGGCCGAAGATTCATATTGACCTGGGTCAAGCTAGCTCCATGACTGCTCACTTGCCAAGCACCACCGTCATCTTCATTCCCGCTTCGTAATGTCCCGGCTCATGGCAGGCGATTTCGAGCGGGCCGGCTGGTTTCTTGTCGAATTTCCAGAGAATGACCCTGGTCTGGCCCGGATCTACCGTAGTCGTGGTCGAGTCGTCCTCATGCTTCATGTCCGGCATGCTCTTCATCATCAGCGCGTGGGCGCGCTGCGACGCCCGGTCGCCGATCGAGAATTCGTGCTTCACCTGGCCGACGTTTTTCACCACGAACTTGATCGTTTCGCCTTGCTTCACGTCGAGCTTTCCCGGAGTGAAGCGCATATTGTCTGAAGCCGAAACTTCAACTGTGCGAGTGATCTCGCTTTCCTTGCCCGGAGAACCGAACGTTACTTTCGCCCCGGGCGGGTGACCTGCATCGGCTAACGCAAGTCGCACCGCGATCGCCAGCGCCGAGGCAACGACGAACATGCTGTACGCTTTCATAGTGACTCCTTCAATTCTCGCGCATTGGAACGCCCGAGCGGGTTACTTGGCCGAAGTGATCACGTAGTCGCGGCCTTGCTGCACGAACTCGAACTCGACCTTCGTGCCGGGGGAGAGCTTGTCGATGAGCGCTTTGTCCCTGACGCCGAAGCCCATGGTCATGGCCGGCCACTTGAGGCTCGCCACGGGTCCGTGCGCGATGGTCACCCTGCCCGCGGAGCGATCGACGCTCTTCACGGTGCCGGCGGCCTTGTGCGGCTTGGCCGGCGCAGTCTTGGCGGGCTGCCTTTCCTTAGCTTCCATGCCTTTCATGTTGTCGGACTGTGCGTAGCCCATCGCGGGCGCGCCGAGCAATACGGCAAGAACCAGGAACGGCAACGGGGGCAATTTCATTTCACGTCTCCTTTGCGATTGAATTCACAGCGGCGGAATGCGCCCGGCGCGCGCGGTGCAGGAGCAGGTACGCAGCCGGGATCACGAACATGGACAGGAGCGGCGCGGTGATCATCCCGCCCACCATGGGCGCGGCGATACGGCGCATCACTTCCGAACCGGTGCCCGAACCGAACATGATCGGCAGCAGCCCGGCGATGATCACGGCCACGGTCATCGCCTTCGGCCGCACGCGGAGCACCGCGCCTTCGTCGATCGCGAGCTTCAGGTCCTCGAAGCCGAGCGGCGGGCCTGCCGCCTGACGCGCCTCGACCGCCTGGCGCAGATACACGAGCATCACCACACCGAACTCGGCCGCGACGCCCGCGAGCGCGATGAAACCGACGGCGGAGGCGATCGACATGTGATAGCCGAGCAGGAACATCAGCCAGAATCCCCCGACCAGCGCGAAGGGCAGCGTGCCCATGATGAGGATCGCTTCGCTCGTGCTGCGGAAGGTGAGGTACAGCAGCACGAAAATGATGAGTAGCGTCGCCGGCACCACGAGGCGCAGCCTGGCCGCGGCGCGCTCGAGATACTCGAACTGGCCGGACCAGGCAATCGAGTAGCCGGCGGGCAATTTAACTTCGCTCGCGACCCGGCCCTGCATCTCGCGCACCGCGGAGCCGAGATCCCGCCCGTGCAGATCGATGTAGACCCAGCCGGAGAGGCGCGCGTTCTCGCTTTTCAGCATCGGCGGGCCATCGGCGATGCTGATCGCCGCCACGTCGCCCAGGCGGATCTGCGCACCGCGCTCGGCGAGCACCGGCAGGTTGCGGATCTTCTCCACCGAGTCGCGGATCTCGCGTGGATAGCGCACGTTGATCGGAAAACGCTGCAGGCCTTCGACCGTCTCGCCGATATTGTCCCCGCCGATCGCAGCCGAGACGATGCCCTGCACGTCGGCGATGTTGAGCCCGTAGCGTGCCGCGGCGTCGCGGTCGATGCGCACATCGATGTAGCGCCCGCTGCCGAGCCGCTCGGCGAGCGCCGAAGTCACCCCGGGAACGCGTTTGACCACGCGTTCGATCTCCGCAGTGACGCGGTCGATCTCCTCGAGCTTCGTCCCCGCGACCTTCACCCCGACCGGGCTCTTGATGCCGGTGGCGAGCATGTCGATGCGGTTGCGGATCGGCGGCACCCAGATGTTCGAAAGCCCCGGCACTTTGACAACCCGGTCGAGCTCCTCGACGAGCTTCTCGGGTGTCATTCCCGGCCGCCACTCCCCGCGCGGCTTCAAGCGTATGGTGGTCTCGAACATTTCCAGCGGCGCCGGATCGGTCGCCGTCTCCGCGCGCCCGGCCTTGCCGAACACGCTCTGGACCTCGGGCACGGTCTTGATGAGGCGGTCGGTCTGTTGCAGCAGCTCCGCCGCCTTGCCCGCGGACAGGCCGGGGAGCGCCGAGGGCATATAGAGCAGGTCGCCCTCGTCGAGCGGCGGCATGAATTCCCCGCCGAGCTGGCTCGCGGGCAATACGGTTGCCGCGGCGGCAAGCACGGCGACGGCGATCGTCGCCTTGGGAAAGCGCAGCACGCGCGCGAGCAGCGGACGATACGCGGCGATCAGGAAACGGTTGAGCGGGTTCTTCAGCTCTTCGGGAATGCGCCCGCGGATGAGAGTGCCCATCAGCACCGGCACCAGCGTCACCGCGAGGCCCGCCGCCGCGGCCATCGCATAGGTCTTGGTGAAAGCGAGCGGAGAGAAGAGGCGCCCCTCCTGCGCCTCCAGCGTAAACACCGGGATGAAGGAGAAGGTGATGACGAGGAGCGACACGAACAGCGCCGGACCCACCTGAACGGCGGCCTCTTCGATCACGCGCCAGCGTTCCGCGTCGCCCAGCGTCTGGTTTGGATGCGCGTGATACCAGGATTCGATCCGCTTGTGCGCGTTCTCGATCATGACGACCGCCGCATCGACCATCGCGCCGATCGCGATGGCGATGCCGCCGAGCGACATGATGTTCGCGTTCACGCCCTGGTAATGCATGACGATGAAGGCCGCGAGAATGCCCAGGGGCAGCGATACGATGGCGACGAAGGCCGAGCGCAGGTGAAAGAGGAACACCGCGCACACCAGCGCGACGACGATGAATTCCTCGACCAGCTTCTGCCCGAGATTCGCCACCGCGCGCTCGATGAGCCCGGAGCGGTCGTAGGTCGGGACGATCTCGACGCCTTCGGGCAGGCCGGGCTTGAGCTTCTCGATTTTCGCCTTCACCGCGGCTATCGTCTCCAGCGCGTTCTTGCCCGAGCGCATCACGATGATGCCGCCCGCGACTTCGCCTTCCCCGTTCAGCTCGGCGACGCCGCGGCGCATTTCCGGTCCGACCTGCACGCGCGCCACGTCGGCGAGGCGCACCGGCACGCCCGCCTCGGTTACCGAGAGCGGGATGCTGCGAAAATCATCGAGCGACTGCAGGTAGCCGCTCGCGCGCACCATGTACTCGGCTTCGCCGAGCTCGAGCACCGAACCGCCGCTTTCCTGGTTGGCGCGCTGCACCGCCTCGATCACTTTCGCAACGGAAATGTTGTAGGCGCGCAGCCGGCCGGGGTCGAGCACGATCTGGTATTGCTTCACCATGCCGCCGACGCTCGCGACTTCCGAGACGTTCGGCACCGCCTTCAGCTCGTACTTGAGGAACCAGTCCTGCAGCGCGCGCAATTGCGACAGGTCCATCCTGCCGCTGCGGTCCACCAGCGCGTACTCGTACACCCAGCCGACGCCGGTCGCATCCGGCCCGAGCGCGGGTCTCGCCTCGCGCGGCAGCCGCGATTGCACCTGGTTCAGGTACTCGAGCACGCGCGAGCGCGCCCAGTAGGGATCGGTGCCATCCTCGAACAGGACGTAGACGAACGAGTCGCCGAAGAACGAGTAGCCGCGCACCGTCTTCGCGCCGGGCACCGAGAGCATGGTCGTGGTGAGCGGATAGGTCACCTGGTTCTCGACGATCTGCGGCGCCTGCCCCGGATACGTGGTGCGGACGATCACCTGGACGTCGGAGAGATCGGGGATCGCATCGAGCGGCGTCCCGAGCATCGCCCAGATCCCCCACGCCGCGAGGCCGAGCGTCGCGAGCATGACGAGGAAGCGGTTCGCCATCGAGGCGCGGATGAGCGCGGCGATCATCGGTGCGCTCCATGTTCCGGCGTGCTCGCATCGGCGGGCGCGATCCCGGTAATTTGATACTGTGCGTCCGGCCGGACGCTGAACTCGAAGCGGATGCGGTCGCCCTTTTTCAGGCCCGGCGGAAGGGCCGCGCCGGAAATGAGAAAGGGCATGGTCATCGCGCCCATGCCCGCGCTTGGAATATCGCCGTGCCTGATGAGGACCTCGCGCGAGGTGAGGCTCACGATCTCGCCTTCGGCCTGGTGCACCTGCGGCGCGGCCTTGTGCACCTGCGGCGTCGCCGCATCCGGCGCGGGCGCGCCCTCCAGGCGCGCCCCCGTCGCCTTGAGGCTCGCCTCGGAGTCGATGAGGAACTGGCCGGACACCACCACGTTCTGCCCGGGATCGAGGCCCTTGCGAATTTCCGTCTGGCCGTTCGCCTCGGCGCCGGTCTCGACTTCGACCGGCCTGAACCTGCCCTCGCCGAGCGCCGCGATCACGACGCTGCGCCTGCCGGTCTGGATCACCGCTTCGGAGGGAACGAGGAGCGCATGCGCTATCGCCACCGAGCCCAGGTCGACCGTGACGTACATTCCCGGCGCCAGCCGGCCGTCCGGGTTGGCGATCTCGACGCGCGCGGTGACGGTGCGCGTGATCGGGTTGACCTGCGGAAGGAGGGAGTGGATGCGTCCCTTGAAGAGGGCGCCCGGCCAGGCGGCGGCGCGCGCCTCGACCGGACGGCCGGCCTTGAGCATCGCGCCCTGAGCTTCCGGCACGTCCGCGTTGATCCACACGCTTGCGAGGCTGTTGATGCGGAACAGCGTTGTCCCCGCCGCCACGTTCATGCCTTCGCGCACGCCGAGCTCGGCGACCACGCCGCTCACCGGCGCGGTCAGCACTACACGCGAGCGCACCTCTCCGGTTTTTTCCAGGTCGAGGATCGCCTCCTCGCTCATGCCCACGAGCTGCATGCGCTGGCGCGCCGCGGCGCGCAGCGACTCGGCGTCGGGCGTGCGCATCCGGCGCAGCGCGAGGTACTCTTCCTGCGCCGCGACCCAGTCGGGCGCGAGGATCTCCACCAGCGGCTCGCCCTCGCGGACCCGATCGAGCGGCGCCCGCACGTGCAGCTTTTCGACGAAGCCCGCCACGCGCGCCTGCACCAGCACCAGCTCGCGCTCGTTGTACGCGACGCTGCCCACGGCCTGGAGGTGCCGGGTGAGCGCGCCCCTCACGACCTCGGCGGTGCGGATACCCAGGCTCTGCACGACGCGCGGGCTGATCGTCACAATGCCCTCGTCGCTTGCCTCGTCGGCATAGACGGGAACGAGTTCCATGTCCATGAAGGGCGACTTGCCGGGCTTGTCGAACTTCTGTCCCGGCGTCATCGGATCGTGCCAGTACAAAACGCCGCGCCCGGTCTGCGGATCGACGCTCGGCGCCGCGGGCGGGGAGGCGGCGGCGGGCGCACCCAGGCTAGCGCCCTCGCGCATGCCGTAGCGGAAAGCGGTATAGCCGGTGGCCAGGCAAGCAACAAGTGCGGCGACAGCGGCGGCAACGGCTGTACGATTCATTTCACCCTCCCGTCCGGGGATTCGTGATCGGGCACGAGGAAATTGAGCTGCGCCCACACGCGGGCGGTATCCGCCGCGAGCTGCAGGGCCTGCAGGCGCGTGTCGCTCTCGTTGCGACGCGCCTCGAGCACGGCCGCGAGCGTGCCGGCGTTGCCGCGATACGCGGCGAGCGCGGCCTCGCTGCGCTGGGCGGCGAGCGGCACCAGTTCGGATTCGATGCGGCGCAGCCGGTCGCGCCCGGACTCCCAGTCGGCGATCATGGCGCGCACTTCCGCAGTGTGGGCCCGCCGCGCGTCCTCGAGCTGCGCGCGCACCTGCTCGGACGCGGCCAGCTTCGCCGCGACCTCGCGGTCCTG
>JBGPTG010000064.1:0-12749 GCA_041490545.1 Gammaproteobacteria bacterium | reverse complement strand
TCGCTGCTCGACAACGGCCGCCGCGGCAAGGCGATGACCGGCGCCAACAAGCGGCCGCTCAAGTCGCTCGCCGACATGATCAAGGGCAAGGGCGGGCGCTTCCGCCAGAACCTGCTCGGCAAGCGCGTCGACTATTCAGGACGCTCGGTAATCGTGGTCGGCCCGCAGCTGAAGCTGCACCAGTGCGGACTGCCGAAGAAAATGGCGCTCGAACTGTTCAAGCCCTTCATCTTCCACAAGCTGGAGATGCAGGGCATCGCGACCACCATCAAGGCCGCAAAGCGCGAGGTCGAGGCCGAGACGCCCGTGGTGTGGGATATTCTCGAGGAGGTGATCCGCGAGCACCCGATCATGCTCAACCGCGCCCCGACGCTTCACCGTTTGGGTATCCAGGCGTTCGAGCCGGTGCTGATCGAAGGCAAGGCGATCCAGCTGCATCCGCTGGTGTGCGCCGCGTTCAATGCCGACTTCGACGGCGACCAGATGGCCGTCCACGTGCCGCTGTCGCTCGAAGCGCAGATGGAAGCGCGCACGCTGATGCTCGCCTCCAACAACATCCTGTCGCCCGCGAACGGCGACCCGATCATCGTGCCCTCGCAGGACATCGTGCTGGGTCTGTACTACGCGACGCGCGAGCGCATCAACGCCAGGGGCGAGGCGATGGCCTTCGCCGACGTCACCGAGGTGGCGCGCGCTTACGATTGCGGCAAGGTGGAATTGCATGCCGGGATCACGGTGCGCATCCGCGAGGCCGAATTCGGCCCTGACGGGGAAAAGATCGAGAAGCTCGTGCGCCACAAGACGACCGTCGGCCGTTCGCTGCTGTCGGAAATCCTTCCGGTCGGCCTGCCGTACGAGCTCATCAACAAGGCGCTCAAGAAGAAGGAGATCTCCAGGCTCATCAACGCCTGTTTTCGCCGCTGCGGTTTGCGCGAGACGGTGATCTTCGCCGACAGGCTGATGCAGGCGGGCTTCACCTTCGCCACCCGCGCCGGCATCTCGATCTGTGTCGATGACATGCTGGTACCGACGCAGAAACACGATCTCATCGCCGCGGCCGAGGGCGAGGTCAAGGAAATCGAATCGCAGTACACCTCGGGGCTGGTCACCGTCGGTGAACGCTACAACAAGGTGGTCGACATCTGGGGCCGCGCCGGCGATCAGGTCGGCAAGGCGATGATGGACCAGCTCTCTTCCGAGGAGGTCACCGACCGCAAGGGCCAGCGCGTCCGCCAGGAGTCGTTCAACTCGATCTACATGATGGCCGATTCCGGGGCGCGGGGTTCTGCGGCGCAGATTCGGCAGCTGGCCGGGATGCGCGGCCTGATGGCGAAGCCGGACGGCTCGATCATCGAGACGCCTATCACCGCGAATTTCCGCGAAGGCCTGAACGTGCTGCAGTACTTCATCTCGACGCACGGAGCGCGAAAAGGTCTGGCCGACACGGCGCTGAAAACTGCCAACTCGGGCTACCTCACCCGGCGCCTGGTTGACGTCACCCAGGACCTGGTGGTCACCGAGGACGATTGCGGCACGACCAACGGCGTCGGCATGAAGGCGATCGTCGAAGGCGGCGAAGTGGTCGAGGCGCTGCGCGAGCGCATCCTGGGCCGGGTCACGGCGTCCGACGTGCTGCATCCGGAAACTCAGGAAGCGTTGTACAACGCGGGCACCCTGCTCAACGAAGACGAGGTCGAGAGCATCGAGGCGCTGGGCGTGGACGAAGTGCGCGTTCGCACCCCGCTCACCTGCGACACGCGCTTCGGCCTGTGCGCCAAGTGCTATGGGCGCGATCTCGGGCGGGGATCTCTGGTCAACGTCGGCGAGGCGATCGGCGTGATCGCGGCGCAGTCGATCGGCGAGCCCGGGACGCAGCTGACGATGCGCACCTTCCACATCGGTGGGGCGGCCTCCCGCGCCGCCGTGGCGAGCCAGGTCGAATCCAAATCAAACGGCACGGTGCGCTTCACGCCGCAGATCCGCTACGTGACCAATCCGAAGGGAGAGAAAGTCGTCATTTCGCGCACTGGTGAAGTGCTGGTCACTGACGACAATGGGCGCGAGCGCGAGCGCCACAAGATACCCTATGGAGCAACGCTGCTCGCCGCCGACAGCAAGCGCGTCAAGGCGGGACAGTTGCTCGCCGCCTGGGACCCGCATACCCGGCCCATCATCACCGAGCACGGCGGGATCGTGCGCTTCGAGTACATCGAGGAGGGCGTTACCGTCGCCAAGCAGATCGACGACGTCACGGGGCTCTCCACTCTCGTGGTCATCGATCCCAAGCGCCGCGCCGCGGCCGGCAAGGGTCTGCGTCCGCAGGTGAAGCTCCTGAACGAGGCTGGCCAGGAGATCTGCATCGCCGGTACCGATCACCCCATCACGATCACCTTCCAGGTCGGCTCGCTCATCACCGTGCGGGATGGCCAGAACGCGCAGGTGGGCGAAGTGCTCGCGCGCATTCCGCAGGAGACTTCCAAGACGCGAGACATCACCGGCGGCTTGCCGCGTGTGGCGGAGCTCTTCGAAGCGCGCTCGCCGAAAGACGCCGGCCTGCTCGCGGAGATCACCGGCACGGTGTCGTTCGGAAAGGACACCAAGGGCAAGCAGCGCCTGGTGATCACCGATCTCGAGAACGTCTCTCACGAGTACCTGATCCCGAAGGAGAAGCACGTGATGGCGCACGACGGGCAGGTCGTCAACAAGGGCGAATCCATCGTCGACGGCCCGGTCGACCCCCACGACATCCTGCGTCTGCAGGGCGTGGAGGCGCTGGCGCGCTACATCACCGACGAGGTGCAGGATGTGTACCGCCTGCAGGGCGTGCGGATCAACGACAAGCACATCGAAGTGATCGTGCGGCAGATGCTGCGTCGCGTGCAGGTCGAGGATCCGGGCGAAACGCGCTTCATCACGGGCGAGCAGGTGGAGCGTGCCGACGTTCTCGATGAAAACGAAAAGGTGCAGACCGAAAGCAAGAAGCCGGCGACCTACAGCTACATGCTGCTTGGTATCACCAAGGCGTCGCTGTCGACCGATTCGTTCATTTCCGCCGCTTCGTTCCAGGAGACGACGCGGGTGCTCACCGAGGCCGCGATCATGGGCAAGAAGGACGACCTGCGCGGACTCAAGGAAAACGTCATCGTCGGCCGGCTCATTCCGGCGGGGACGGGCATGGCGTACCACAACGCGCGCAAGAACCTGCCCCCGGCGCAGTTGTTCGAGGAAGGCACGCCGGCTGGCGAAGCGGAGGCAGCAGCTGCAGCAGCTGCAGCAGCGGCAGCGGCAGCGGAACAACCGGCGGGCGCCTGAGGTTTTTTTGCGGTCCGGAGGGCGCGTGACTGCCGCCGGAGTTCTGCGCGCACTCGGGCTCGCCTGCCTGGGCCTCGTCCTGGCCCAGGGATGTGCGCGCGCGCAGGAAGCGTGGCCCGTCAAGCCAATCCGCTTCATCCTGCCGTTCCCGCCCGGCGGCGGTACCGACATCCTCGGCCGCATCATTTCCGAGCGGCTGTCGGGGAGCCTGGGTCAGCCCGTGGTGATCGAGAATCGCGGCGGAGCCGGCGGCAACGTCGGCGCCGAAATCGCCGCCAAATCCGCTCCGGACGGCTACACCATCGTTCTGGTGGCGCCCTCGCTGGCGATCAGCCCGAGTCTTTACTCCAGGCTCAATTACGACCCGGTGAAGGATTTTGCGCCGGTGAGCCTCGTCGCGACCGTGCCCAATGTCATGATCACGCATCCGTCGGTTCCGGCCCGGACGCTTGCGGAATTCATTGCTCTCGCCAAGACCAGGCCCGGCGGCATGAATTTCGGTTCGGGCGGAAACGGCACGTCGAACCATCTCGCAGGGGAACTCTTCAACATCGTCGCCGGCGTGAAGCTGGTGCACGTCCCCTACAAGGGCGTGAACCTGGCGATGAACGATGTGCTCTCGGGCCAGATCCATCTGGTGGTGATCGGCGTTCCGGCGGCGGCGCCGCACATCAAGGCCGGGAAGCTGAGGGCGCTCGCTTTGGTTGCGCCGCAGCGCGCCGCCGCGCTGCCCGAGGTGCCAACCGTCGCCGAGGCCGGATTGACGAATTTCGAGGTCACGACCTGGTACGGGGTCCTCGCGCCCGCGGGTACGCCGAGGCCGGTCGTCACGCGTCTCAACGCGGAGCTCGTGAGAATCATGCACGCGCCGGAGCTGAGGGAGCGGCTTGCCGCGTTGGCGACCGATCCGGTGACCAGTACGCCGGAGGAGTTCGCGGACTACATCAAGCGGGAAATTGCCAAGTGGGGCGAGGTCGTCCGCCAGGCCGGGTTGAAGGCAGACTGACGCTCAAACTGTTTCCACCCGCTCGCTTCTTACGATCGCCCGCGCGGCGAGCGTTCTATTGCTTCGAGGATCCGATGCGCTCCCGCAGCAGTTCGACGAACTGATCGCTCGCAACGGGCTTGCTGAAAAAGAAGCCCTGCATCTCGTCGCAGTTGTGGTCGTAAAGGAAGGTCTGCTGCTCCTGGGTCTCGACCCCTTCGGCGACGACGGTGAGCTTGAGACTCTTACCCATGGCGATGATCGCCTCGGTGATCGCCCTGTCCCCGGGATCCTGGGGAATGTCGCGGATAAAGGAGCGGTCCACCTTGAGCGTGTCGATCGGAAAGCGCTTAAGGTGCGTGAGTGACGAATAGCCGACCCCGAAGTCGTCGATGGCGATCCGTACACCCAGCCGCTTGATCGCGGCGAGCACCGTGCTCGCGCGGTCGGCGTTCTGCATCACCATGCTCTCGGTGAGTTCGAGCTCGAGCAGCTCCGGCTTCATGCCGCTCTCCCGCAGCGCCGTTCCGATGTCCTCGAGGAGATCGTCGTCGGCGAACTGGCGCGCCGAAAGGTTGACCGCCATGCGCAGTGGCGGCAAACCTTCCCGCTGCCAGGCGACGTTCTGCGCGCACGCCCTGTTCAGGACCCATTTTCCGATCGGCACGATCAACCCGGTTTCCTCGGCAAGCGGGATAAATTGCATGGGGGGCACTACGCCCAGTTCCGGATGCTGCCAGCGTACCAGCGCCTCGACGCCCGTGATCTGCTTTGTGCGAAGGTCGAGCTTGGCCTGGTAGTGCAGGAAGAACTCGTTGCGCTCCAGGCCTCGGCGCAGGCTCGTCTCCAGCGCCATCCGCTCGAACGAGTGGACATTGATCTCCTCGGAGTAGAACTTGTAGGTGTTCTTGCCCTCCTCTTTCGCGCGATACATGGCGATGTCCGCGTTCTTCATCAGCGATTGCTCTTCCTGTGCGTCCGATGGATACATGCAGATGCCGATGCTCGCCGTCACCCCGCACTCCTGCCCCTGGATGAGCATCGGCTTGGCGAGAGCGCTTAGGATCTTGCGCGCCACCGTTTCCATCTGCTTGGGCTCGCTCACCTCCTGGACCAGCACCACGAACTCGTCGCCCCCGAGGCGGGCGACGACGTCGCTGGAGCGCACGGTCTCGGAAAGGCGTGTCCCCATCTCCTTCAGCAGCTTGTCGCCCGCCTCGTGGCCCAGGGTGTCGTTGATGATCTTGAATCGGTCCAGGTCGATGAACAGCACCGCGAAGCGGCGGTTGTAGCGCTGCGCGTTCTGGATCGCGATGTTGAGCACCTCGCCGAACATGACCCGGTTCGGCAGGGACGTCAAGGCATCGTGGCTGGCCAGGTGCTGGATGCGCTCCTCGGCACGCTTGCGCTCGGTGATGTCCTTGCCGACGCCGCGATAACCGTTGAACGCACCGGAGGCGTCGAATACGGGTTCGCCGCTGATGCTGATCCAGACGTTCTTGCCGGTTTCGTCGAGGCGGCACAACTCCATGTCGCGGAACGGCTTATGCGCCTCCAGGGCCGCAATATGCTCGGCCCACTGGTCCGCGTTCATGTTGATGTAGTTCTGCTCCCAGCGCTTCTTGCCGATCGTGGTAAAGCTGCGCGCGTTGACCCGCTCCGAGCTAGTCCCGGACATCGACGTGAAGCGAAACTGCTCGTCCTGCTCCCAGTACGTGTCGGTGGAAAGCTCGGTCAGGCTGCGGAAGCGCTCCTCGCTCTCGCGCAGCGCCGTCTCGGCCGCGAGGCGCTCGCGGATGTCCCGCGAGATGGCGGCAATGATGTGGGCATCTCCGGAGCGCAGTACGTGCCGCGTCGATTCGAACGGAAACGTGGAGCCGTCTCTGCAGCGGTAGTGGCTGCGCATGCCGTGGATATGGGAAGGGTTCGCGATGAATTCGTCATAGGCGTGCTCGAGTTCCTCCCGGCTCGCGGGAAGCACATCCTGCGGGCCCATCTTGAGCAATTCTTCACGCGAGTAGCCGAGCAATCTGCACGCGGTCTCGTTCACGTCCACAAACCGCATCGTCGTGCGGTCGATCAGCACGATCATGTCGGCTGAGTTGTCCAGGGCAACCCGGAATCGGCGTTGCTCTTCCTCGGCGCGCTTGCGCTGGAGGAACTGGCCGATCTGGCCGCCGATCACGTGTATCGCCTGCAGCAGCCGCTCTTCCGGGTGGCGGACTTCGCGGCTGTTGAAAGCGAGCACGCCGATCGTCTTTCCTTCCGATATGACCGGAAATACGAATCCGCCGCGTATGCCGATATCGACTGCAAAAGCCGCTCGCAGCGCACGGTCGTCCTTGGTGACATCGGCGACCCACAGCGGCTGTCCCGATTGCCACACCTGGCCCATCAGTCCGACGCCCGGCTTGTAGACAACTTCGTGCGACCGCTGGTTAGACCTCTCGAGAAACTGCTGGATCGCGAGTTCCGGCACGCCCCACGACTCGTCGACGCGCAGCGCGCCGGCCTCCTCGTCCACGCTAAAGTACCGGCCGCACTCCCAGCCTTCGGTTTCGCACACGGCGCGGATCGCCGCCTTGAGTGCTCCCGCAGCGCTGTCCGCCTCGGCGAGGCTGCGGTTCACCGCGTGCTCCAGCGACCTCAACTGCTCTGCGCGCTTGCGCTCGGTGATGTCCAGCACCATGATGACGACGGTCTCCACGCTGCCGTCCCCGCGCCGCACGCATCTGACCTCCATTGTGGTGTCGACAATCCCGCCGTCCTTGCGCAGAAAGCGCTTGTCGAACTGGAATGAATCGAACTCGCCCGCGGTCAGGCGCTGGAACAGCGCCAGGTTGGCAGCGAGATCGTCGGGGTGAGTGGTTTCCGTCCAGGCCAGCTCGAGCAGCTCCTCGCGCGGGTAGCCCAGCATCTCGCACATGTAATCGTTGACCTGCAACCAGCGCTTGCTGCCCGGCGAGGTGACGGCGAGCCCGACGAAGGGCAGTTCATAGAACAGCCGGAGCAGCCGGTCCTTTTCCGCGGACAGCGCGATCAGCGCAGCCTGCTCCCGCTGCGCCTCCTCGGCGACGAGGCGCTCGCGGATGTCCCGCGCGATGGACACAATGACGTGCCCTTCCCCAGAACGCACCGCGCGGGGATACGCCTCGATGGGAAGCTGTGAGCCGTCCTTGCGGCGGTAAAGACCTTTCACGATCGGCGCGATCAGCTCTCCGGCGATCATCCGCTCGTAGAGCCGAGCGAGTTCCTCGCGGGACGTTGAAAAAATGTCGGGCGGGCCCATCGTCAGCAACTCCTCCCGGCTGTAGCCCAGCGCCCGGCATGCCGCGTCGTTGACGTCGACGTAGCGAAGTCTGGTGGGGTCGACGAGAAGCATCAGGTCCGCCGAGGCGTCCATGGCGGCGCGGAACCGGCGCTGTTCTTCTTCGGCGCGCTTGCGCTCCAAAAACTGGCCGATCTGACTGCCGATCGCGAGTATCGCCTTCAGCAATCGCTCGTCCGGTTCGCGGACTTGACGGCTGTTGAAGGCGAGCACGCCGATCGTCTTTCCTTCCGATATGACCGGAAATACGAATCCCCCGCGTATACCGACATCGACTGCAAAAGCCGTCTGCAGCACGCGAGCGTCTTTGGTGACATCGGCGACCCACAGCGGCTGTCCCGATTGCCACACTTGGCCTATCAATCCGACACCCGGCCGGTAGACAATTTCGCGCGACCGCTGGCCAGACCGCTCGATATATTGCTGGATCGCGGGTTCCTCCACGCCCCAGGACTCGCCAAGGCGCAGCGCGCCGGCCTCCTCGTCCACGCGTAAGTATCGGCCGCACTCCCAGCTCTGCGTTTCGCATATGGCGCGAATCACCGCCGTCATTGCTGCCGTGACGCCCTCGGCTGCGGCGATCTGGTGCGCCACCGAGTGCTCCAGGCTCTGCAACTCCTCCGCGCGCTTGCGCTCGGTGATGTCCTTGGCAATACCGCGGTAGCCGGCGAAGCGGCCGGAGGCGTCCAATATCGGCACGCCGCTGGCGCTGATGGTGCGCGCGAGGCCGTCCGGGCCCACGCGCTCGTACTCGTGGTCGAAGAATGGCTCGCGCGCGTCCAGCTTCGCCTGCACGGTGGCCCGCTCGTCGAGTTCGAAGCGGGCGCCGGGAATTTCCCAGCGCGTCCTGCCGATCAGGGAGGCGGGCTCGAATCCGGCTTGGCCAAAGTTCTTTCCCGAGAACAGCGTGAAGCGCAGGTCCTTGTCCTGTTCCCAATACCAGTCGGAGGAAAGCTGGAGAACGCTTTTCAGGCGTTCCTCGCTCAGGTTTTTCGGCTGCCTCGGACTATTCTTGGCTGCCATAGCGTGCCTTTCAGTGCCGTCGGACAAAAGCTCTGGTGCAACAAGCGAGCCTACGACGGCTCGCGGTCTGGAGCCCGCCGGAAAGGAACATAAGGTTGGGGGCGCAAGGACGACGCTGCACCAGATCTTCCGCTATCCAATAATTAGCATGTCCGATATCGGACAATCCGTATGTGCGCTACCCAACATAACAAGGGACGGCCAGGACGGTTATCGGTGAGGCAATACCCGCGGCTTATTTCCGTGTGTGCTGGCGCTCACCGAAGACTTCCGCGCGGGTTGCGGGGCGCGCGCGCAGGTATTGCGGCGGGATGCGTGGCGCCGCGCCGAGCTCCAGCGCAGCATGCCAGGCCCAGCGGGGGTCCCAGAGAAACCCGCGCGCGAGGGCGACCATGTCGGCCTTGCCCTCGGCGACGATCTTCTCGGCCTGTGCCGCTTCGGTGATCAGGCCGATCGCTATGACGACAATCCCCGCGTCCCTGCGGATGCGCTCCGCGAACGGCACCTGATAGCCGGGTCCGACGGGGATCGCCTGGTTCTTCATCAGCCCGCCGCTCGAACAATCGATCCAGTCGCAGCCGAGTTTCTTCAATTCCCTGGAAAACACGACTGACTGCTCGATGTCCCATCCGCCCTCGACCCAGTCGGTGCACGAGATGCGTACTCCGAGCGGCTTGCCTTCCGGCCACGCTGCACGCACGGCGGCGAAGACTTCAAGCGGGAAGCGCATCCTGTTGTCGAGCGTCCCGCCGTACTCGTCGTCGCGCCGGTTGGAGAGCGGCGACAGGAATTCATGCATCAGATAACCGTGGGCCGAATGCAGTTCGATTGCGTCGAAACCGATTCGCTCGGCGCGGTGCGCCGAATCTGCGAATTTCCCAACGAGCGCCTTGATCTCGGCGCGGGAGAGCGCTCGCGGCACCAGTTCGCCGTCTCCCATCGGGATCGCCGAAGGGGCGACCGGCTGCCATCCCCCTTCTTTCGGCAGGATGGTCTTTCTTGCGTCCCAGGGCGCAGTGGTTGATGCCTTTCTGCCCGCGTGCGCAAGTTGGATGGCGAGTTTCGCCTGGCCATGGGCGCGGCAGTGTGCGACGACGCGACCGAGCGCCGTCTCATTCGCGTCGGAGTACAGCCCGGAACAGCCCGGCGTGATTCGGCCGATGGGCTCGACATCGGTCATTTCGAAGCACAGCAGCGCAGCCCCCGAATTGGCGAGCATTCCCAGGTGTGCGAGATGCCAGTCGGTCATGCATCCCTCGACCGCGGAATACTGGCACATGGGCGACACCATGATGCGGTTCTCGAGCGCGAGATCGCGCAGTTTAATGGGCTGAAACAGCGTGTTGGTCATCGCAGGATCCGTCGGAGAAAGCCTCAAAGAAGTGCCCGATACTACCCGGAATCGCCGGGCACGATCGGTCAGCGGCAGGACCCTCAGCGTAAGACACTACCTTGAGAGAGGTAGTGTCTCCAGACAGTAGCGTGAGAGAGGTGGTGTCTCAGTTTCATTTGAGACACTGCCCGTGAGAGAGGTAGTGGTCCCTTTTGGAGCAGGCGCTAACTTGACTTCTGTCGAGGTTACACCAGAGATGATCGCCGCTGGCCGTGAGGTTATTAGTCGCCACTACCGTGAGAGATAAGGTATTGACCATTGGCCTCTTTTCCCGCTAAAATCCTCGGTTCTTTGAACTACGCGGGGCGGCCGTTTCACGTACACGGGCCGTCCCGGTTTTTTTGGCACACAAACTACAATGCCCACAGTCAACCAGTTGGTCCGTAACGCCAGGGTACGCACGCCGGCGAAGAGCAAGGTGCCGGCCCTGGGCGGGTCGCCGCAGAAGCGCGGCGTCTGCACACGCGTCTACACCACGACGCCGAAGAAGCCGAACTCCGCGCTGCGCAAGGTCGCCAAGGTGCGCCTCACCAACGGATTCGAGGTGATCAGCTACATCGGCGGCGAAGGCCACAACCTGCAGGAACACTCGGTGGTGCTGATCCGCGGCGGCCGCGTGAAGGACCTGCCCGGGGTGCGCTACCACATCGTTCGCGGCAGCCTCGATACTCAGGGCGTCAAGGATCGCAAGCAGGGCCGCTCCAAGTACGGCGCCAAGAAGCCCAAAGCCGCCTAAGTTCGACAAGGTCCCCCATCATGCCGCGACGCAGAGAAGTTCCCAAGCGCGAGATTCTCCCGGATCCCAAGTTCGGCAATGCCGAGGTTGCCAAGTTCGTGAACGTTCTCATGACGCGGGGTAAGAAGTCGATTGCCGAGCATATCGTTTATCACGCGTTCGACACGATCAAGTCGAAGACCGGCAAGGATCCGCTCGAGGTGTTCAGCCAGGCGGTGCAGAACGTCAAGCCGATGGTCGAGGTGAAGAGCCGGCGTGTCGGTGGTGCGAATTACCAGGTGCCGGTCGAAGTGCGCCCGGTTCGCCGCGCCGCCTTATCGATGCGCTGGATCCGCGAGGCCGCGCAGAAGCGCGGCGAGAAGTCCATGGACGCACGCCTCGCCGGCGAACTCATGGAAGCCGCAGAAAGCCGTGGCGGCGCAATGAAGAAGCGCGAGGAAGTGCACCGGATGGCCGAGGCGAACAAGGCGTTCGCCCATTACCGGTTCTAGGAACCCAGTCCAGGAACCCAGGTGCTGCCCGTGGCCCGCAAGACTCCCATAGACCGATACCGCAACATCGGCATCAGCGCGCATATCGATGCGGGCAAGACCACGACCACCGAACGCATCCTTTTCTACACCGGCGTTTCGCACAAGATGGGCGAAGTGCACGATGGCGCGACCGTGATGGACTGGATGGAGCAGGAGCGCGAGCGCGGCATCACGATCACGTCCGCCGCCACCACCTGTTTCTGGAAGGGGATGGAGGGCAATTTTCCCGAGCACCGAATCAACATCATCGATACGCCCGGACACGTCGATTTCACCATCGAAGTCGAGCGCTCGATGCGCGTGCTCGACGGCGCGTGCATGGTGTACGACGCGGTGGCCGGTGTGCAGCCGCAATCGGAGACCGTGTGGCGCCAGGCGAACAAGTACGGCGTACCGCGGCTAGCGTTCATCAACAAGATGGACCGGCAGGGCGCCGATTTTTTCAAGTCGTACGGGCACATCAAGACCCGCCTGAAGGGCAATCCCGTTCCGATCCAGATTCCGATCGGGGCCGAGGAAAAGTTCGAAGGCGTCGTCGACCTCGTGCGCATGAAGGCGATCTACTGGGACGACGCCAGCCAGGGCATGAAGTACGAGATGCGCGACATCCCCGCCGGTCTGGCCGAACAGGCCAAGGAGTGGCGGGAAAAGATGGCCGAAGCGGCCGCTGAAGGCGACGATGATCTCACGCGCAAGTATCTCGAGGGCCACGATCTCTCGAACGAGGACATCAAGAAGGGCCTGCGCATCCGCACCATTAAGAACCAGATCGTGCCGATGCTGTGCGGCTCGGCGTTCAAGAACAAGGGCGTGCAGGCGATGCTCGACGCGGTGATCGATTATCTCCCGGCGCCGGTCGACATTCCGCCGGTCAAGGGCCAGGACGACGACGGCAAGCCCGACACGCGCAAACCGGGCGACGAGGAGCCGTTCTCGGCGCTCGCGTTCAAGATCATGACCGACCCGTATGTCGGCCAGCTTACGTTTTTCCGGGTCTACTCCGGCGTGCTCAACTCGGGCGACACGGTCTATACGTCGGTGCGCGGCCGCAAAGAACGCATCGGGCGCCTGCTGCAGATGCACGCCAACCAGCGCGACGAGATCAAGGAAGTGCGCGCCGGAGACATTGCCGCCGCGGTGGGCCTGAAAGACGTCACGACAGGGGAGACCCTGTGCGATCCGAGCAAGGTCATCGTCCTGGAAAAGATGATATTCCCCGAGCCGGTGATCCACGTTGCCGTCGAGCCCAAGACCAAGGTGGATCAGGAAAAGATGGGTATCGCGCTGCATCGCCTGGCGCAGGAGGATCCCTCGTTTCGTGTGCACACCGACGAGGAATCCGGCCAGACCATCATCTCGGGCATGGGCGAACTGCACCTGGAAATCATCGTCGACCGCATGAAGCGCGAGTTCAGCGTCGAAGCGAACGTCGGCGCCCC